>CAZWST010000022.1:0-23931 GCA_964636965.1 uncultured Muribaculaceae bacterium | reverse complement strand
ACACTGGTGAGGTTATTGGTACAAAAGAGATTTATGTAACTGGAATAGTAACAGGGTCTAATAATTTTAAATATGAAGTAACTTTAGATGTAACAAATAATACATATGCTGAAGGGGAATTATTTTATACTATAACTAGTACAAATGAATCAAATAATGGACAAGCAATTGCATCAACTACAGAACCAATTGCAATCCCAAGTGGAGTAAATACAATTTCTATTGGAAGCGGAGTATTTGCTGGACCTACAACAGCTGGTCTTAAACATAAATACACAATTTCAATTGTAAGAAATGCTTCTGTTGATCAAGATACAAATAAATCTTTCAATGCTAGATTTTATGTAACTCAATCATCATCACAATCAAAAAAGTAAAGGCTTTGTTCAAAAGCCTTTTTTCTTTTGCTAAATTAGCCATAATTTTATATAATTAAAATAGGTGACTAGGATGAATAATAAGGTTTATAAAGAAGTACTATCTAAAATCTTAAACATTTTTTCATATATTTGTTTATGTATCCTTTTTTTAGTAGCTATTTTTCTTTTGTACTTTATAACTTCAAATCAAATTGCAAAGATTAAAGGTACTAAACCATTTATAAGTCTATATACTATTGTAAGTCCTAGTATGGAACCTACAATCATGGTTTATGACGTAATAATTGATACAAAAGTAAGCGATACAACAGAACTAAAAAAGGGAGATATAATTACATTTTATTCAAACACTATAGATACTGGTGGCTATACAGTAACTCATAGAATTGAAGATATATATGAAAGCAATGGAGTAAAATACTATACAACTAAGGGAGATAATAATCTTGAAAGTGACTCTGGAATTATCACAAGAGAAAATATAGTAGGTAAAGTTAAGTTTATTATTCCATCTGTTGGTAAAATACAAATGTTCATAACATCACGAGCTGGGTGGGCACTAATTATTTTAATACCAGCCCTAGGGATAATACTTATAGATATAAAGAAATTGATTAAAATATTTAGAATAAAAGAACAAATAGAAGAAATTCCTGACATTAAAGAAGTTGAACTAATTCGTGAGAAAGAAGAAAATAAAAAACTACGAGCAGTAGTAGAAGAAGCTAACAGGATGAATAAGGGTAAAAAGAAATGAATAAGCTAAAAGAGAATACCTTAAAGAAAACTAAAAATTATCTAGAAAAGTATAAAGATGATAATTCAATATACTATCAAGAATTAAAAAAATCTTATGAGGAATTTAAACATCTAGAATTAAAAGATAAAGTTACAAATGATTTATATATTAAACATCTAAACGAACTATGTGACTTTATTAAAAGTAAGAAAAACGCTAATAGAATAATGTTCTTATTAATAACTTCTTCTATCTTCATAATACTTCTATGTTCTTTTACAACTATGAAGTATTATCAATTATCTCACGATCTTGAATCAAATGTCTTATTTAGGAATGGTTCTACATCCCTTTCAGTTAATTATAGTAATGTAGAAAAATTTAATGCAAATACTTTAAGTGATGATGCAAACTTTAAATATTTAGAGCCATTAACACTAAATCTATTAGCTTATGATAAATCAAATAAACAAAGACCTTTCCATTATGATATATATTTAGTTCCCCAAAATGATGATATATCAGAAGAAAACTTACTTTCTAAGGACGCTTTTTTATACAATGTTTCAACAGGAACAAAGGAAAGTGGTATAAAAAGTTTAAAAAATGCTACTATGAATAAAAATAAAATGTTAGTTTTCAGTGGTGAAATGCTTACTAACAATGAAAATCAAATTGATTTAAGAATGTGGATTGATTCTAACACTGATATAGATTATATAAATAAAAAATATAAGTTCAAAATATTTGTCGAAGGATATGTTTTGTAAGGCTTAATTATTAAGCCTTTTTTTATATTTCTAATTTGACAATAAATAGCAAAACTGCTATAATATCACCCTATTGAAGGGGATAATTTATGAAAAGAAGTATAAAATATATAATTCTTTCAATTGTACTAGCAATTTCAGTAATAGTTGTAACCATACCATTTTGGAACTTTGCTAATAACAAAAGAATTGGTTTCTTTAATGAAGGCTACATGAATTTGCCCATTGTTACAAATATAGGTAAGTTTCCATCATTAGTAATTGCTGATAATGAAGCAGCACTAAAAATGATTGAACAAACGGAAATTGTTTTAAAAAATAGAAATGGTGTAAAACAAAATAATAGATTATATCTATTAGTAGAAAAGAGAAGTACTATTCCTACTAGATTTATCAAAGTATCAATTAATGATGTTATATATAGCATTAAAGATATAACACTAGAAGAAGATACAGATAACTATTATTTTTACTTAACAGATGTTGAAACAAATGCCTATGAAGAAGTATCTGTTAATGCAAGAATTTGGTTATCAGAAGAAACTGAACAAATTGAATCAGACAGTGCTTTAGTAGCTAATTTCGTAATTAGATAAGAGGAGAATAAAATATGGGAAGATATACATGTTCAGATTGTGCTTACATGGACACAAATATAAAATCAAATGGAAAATATAGATGTGATAATAGTAGAAGTGGATATACTGAAGTATCAGGAACAATGAGTGCTTGTAATGTGTTCTGTGATTCACTATATAGTAGAAGATCATCAAGTGAAAGAAATGCATTATATCAAGCTTCAAGAGACAAAGGACTATGGATATTAACTGCTATAATGGACACTTTAGATTTAGAAAATAAAAGTGCATATTTAGGTGAATTTGAATATCTTAAAAATATAATGTTGCCATTAATAAATGGCGGAATTGATTGGATAGAAGAATATGATACATTCGGACCAATTATAGCAGATAAAATAAGACAAGAAGAGAATTCTAAACAATTATGTCGAAATCTTTTTGAAACTTATATTTGTCCATTCCATCTATCATTTATCGAAAATAATCTTGATGAAGCATTTACTATATACAACAATATGTTTAGAGCATTAAAATTAAAATATGGAATTGAACCAATGCCAAAGTTTTTAACTATAAGTCAAGTAGGTCAAAATGCACAATAATGAGGTGAATAGTTATTCACCTTTTTTTCTTGTAAAAAATGCAAATTATAGGTATAATTAACTTAGAGATACTTAAGATTCGGGGGGATGTTTATGTATGAAGATAAGGGACTCTCTATAAATTGGGTAAAAATCGGGTTAAGAATAGTAAGCGTGATATTGGTAGTTCTAATTATTTTTAAAGGTATTGATATCATAAGTAATAATAGAACTAATGTAGTTGAAAAAGATAAGATGAAAGAGAAGATCACACTGCTTGAAAAAGCAGGAAAAGATTATTTTAAAGAAGAATTACTACCAAAAAATTCAGGCGATTCAGTAACAGTCACATTAAAAGAGTTAGTTGATAAAGAATTAACTGATGAAATTAAAGATATAAATGATAAAACATGTGATTTAGAAAAATCTAATGTAAAAGTCTTTAGACTTGATACAGAATATCAATATAAATCAACTTTAGTATGTGAAAACTATGAAGATTATTTGAATTCATTTGTTGAAATAAAAAAAGAAAGTGAAAACAATGTAACAATAAAACCAAGTGAAGAAGAAAAGACAACTACAAAAGCAACAACAAAGAAAGTTACAACAAAAAAGGTAAATACTACAAAGAAACAATATACAGTATCATTTAATACAAATGGTGGATCAATGATTAATAGCCAAACAGTGTCTGAAAGCAATGTTATTATCTCACCAGGGGCACCTAGAAGAGATGGTTATATTTTTGTAGGATGGTATTATCACGGAGAAAAGTTTGATTTAAATACTAAAATTAATCAAAATTATGTATTAGTAGCTAAATGGATAAAAGAATAAAAAGCACAAATAAGTGCTTTTTTCTTAAATAAAAAGGAGAATATATGAACATTGAGTTTATAAATAATGTATTTACAGAAGATCATTTACTTTTGCCTTGTGTTCACTTTGAAAGCAAAATAAAAGATATATGTGTAGTTTTTATACACGGCATGTGTGGAACTATAGTTGATAATTATTTTGCAACTGTCATTGGTAAAAAATTATCACAAAATGGAGTAGGTTTTATCTATGAACACAATCGAGGACACTCAATTGAAAATGATTTACTATGTGAAGATGGAACCTTTAAAAGATGTGGATGTATGTATGAAATATTTGAAGACTCCATATATGATATAGATTTAGCACTTAAACTTGCTAAACAAAAAGGCTATAAAAGAATTATTCTAATGGGTCATAGCTATGGCTGCAATAAAGTAATAAATTATTACTATCAAAAGAAACCAAATATAATTGGTGTAATTCTTGCAAGTGCTCCTGATATGGTTGGAATACATTCCTTATTAGATAAGGATAGGAGTTCTCTACTTAAGGAAGCACAAATTAACATTGAAAATAATACCCCAGACAAATTGTTATCAAAAATGGTTGAGGATTATATGTATATGAGTTCTAAAACATACTTTAATTGGTACAATGAAAAAAGCTTATTAAATAACTTTCCAGTACTTAGCAATCCAAAAGAATGGAAAGAACTTTCAAGTATAGATGTACCAATATTAACATTCTCTGGTGAAAAAGAAGAATACTATTATAAAGAATTTGAACTAATAAAATCAAAAGCAAGTAGTTGTCCTAATTTTCAATACAAGTTAATAGATAATACTGGACACACTTATAGAGGAAAAGAAGAAGAAATAAGCAAGATTATTCTTGAATTTATAAATACTTTATAAAGCACGCGCTGTGCTTTTTTTTATTGAAAAATAAAAAAGCACATTATTTGTGCTTATTTAAATACGTATGGATCATCCTTTGTTCCATCGCCACTAACATATGTAACATTATTATTAATATTAAATACAACATTTAAATGATTATATGAGCTACATAAAGTAGATTGTGGCTTTCTATATAGAGAATATACACTATCAGTTGTTTGAACATTAGCAGTTACTGTCCACAAACTGTTAGCTATAGAAGTATACCAATTATAATTAGTACATGCCGATGAAACGGTTGAAGAACAATTAACATCTAAACTAGCTTGTAGATATTCGTATACAGCTAAAGATCCGAATAATTGATTTTCCATTTTTACAGAACATTCCGCAGAACCATCTTTAGAAATATCACTATTACTTCTTTTACCAATACATAATGTTTGAGTAGTAATATAACTTCTGTTTTCATCTGTCCATACTTTTTGGTTGTTATAATAGTTATCACTTACTGTTTTTAAGTTAGCATATAAGTTTTCAGAAACTATATAATCATTAACTCCTCTTGAATCTTTTACTTCTGTGTTATATTTACTATCCCATACTACTTCAGATATTCCATTATTATCTATTAATCTGATAGTACCATCTTCATTAATTCTCATAATTCTAAATGTCTTCTTAGCAAAACTAACATAATTATTTTTAACGTCTCCTCTGAATATATATTCATCAGCTGTTTCATATAACCCAGGTCCAGATTCAACTAAACTATTTTCAACAATTTTGTCTTTTAAGTAAGTAGTTTGATAATCTTTTCCACAACTTAAGTATGGTGTATAAACATAATGTCCATTATTATTAGTAACAGTTACATTTCCATCACATTTAACGTTTTCATCATTAAATAGTTCAGATAATTCACTTATTGCACCATCACTAATCATTTTCTTTAAAGTATAAGATCTAGTATCTTTATCTTGACTAGGTAATTCCTTTTCATTATTCTTATAATAATTCTCTGCAACACTTAACATTTTCTCTTGTAATTTTTCATATGTGTATTTATTTCCTGAACAACTAGATATAAAAAATAGCAGTAGTATAAATACAACAAAACAAGCGATGACAATACCTAATGTTTTCATCATCTTTTGGTCCATTTTATAATCCTCCCATCGATACTTAAATTATAACAAAATAAATAGTCTCTTTCAATAATTATTTAAGTGTGGTATTATTTAAGAGGTGAGTAATTATGACAAAAAGAAACAAAAAGAATGTAAAAAATAATAAAAAATCAATCATTATATATGTAATTGCAGCTATATTAATTGTATTAACTGTAACAATTATCTTTTTCTTGATGAATAAATCAGGAAAATCTCCAAAAGATATACTTAATAGTTTAAATCAAGAAGTTAAAGTAGAAGAGAAAAACAAACTAAAAATAGTAGATGTTAATTCTAAAACTCGTAACCGTGCTGTTATGATTAATAATATTAAAACTGTTTGGGGATATCAATCAGGAATACAAGATGCATATATTGTATATGAAATAATAACAGAGGGTGGAATAACTCGTTTAATGGGTTTATTTAAAGATGTTAATCCAGAAAGAATTGGCACAATAAGATCAGCTCGTTCATACTTTATAGATTATGCACTTGAAAATGATGCAATATACTTACATATTGGTGGTTCTCCAGAGGCTCTAAGTGACATCAGAACATTAGGTGTAAATGATTTAGGTGGAGATGCAACATTTAGGGATAAATCTTTAGGGTTAGCAATTGAACATACGGCTTTTGCTTCAATGTCTAAAATAAATGAAAGAATTAGTTCTAGAGGAATAAGAGATACTGCTAATAAAGACCTACTTTTAAACTATAGTGTTGATGAAATTGATTTAAGTACAAAAGAAGGAGCAGTACCAGCTAACAATGTTTATATATCTTTCTCCAACTCAAAAAACACATCATTTACTTATGATGAAACTACAAAAACTTATAAGAGATTTCAAAATGAAAAAGCACATACAGATTATGTAACAAAAAACCAATATACAGTAAAAAATATTATTACATATCAAGTAAGTAATTCAACATATGATTATAAAGGAAGACAAACTTTAAATAACATCGGAAATGGTACAGGTTACTATATTAGTGATGGCTATGCTGTACCAATAACTTGGGAAAAGAAAAGTCGTTCTGAACAAACTGTTTATAAATATTTAAATGGTGAAGAAATAACAGTAAATGATGGAAATACTCACATAGAGATTCAACCTAAAAATAGAACTATTACTATAAACTAACTTGTAATTATAACTTTTACATGCTAAAATAAAATTACAATAAAGGGGAATGTGATATGTTAGAATTTATCATTTCAAACTATATATTATTCATAGTAGCTGCAATTGTATTACTACTAGGTTTATTTGGCTACATGATAGATAAAAAGAAGTATAAACAATATCGCGAAGAAATTGTTAATGAATCAAAAGCTATGGAGACATTAGAAAATCAACCAGATATTCAAAATGTTGCAACACCAGTTGCCGTTGATAATGTTGAAAATAGTAATAATGAGACACAAATTGTTACAGGAGATGCGCCTGTAATAGAATCTACTACACAAAATGTACCTGAAATAGGTCAAAATTAAGTGCATCAATTTGCACTTTTTTTACCAAAAAAATAATTAAAGAGGTGAATATATGACTCTAGCAACTATATGGACTTATGTAACTAAAACATTAGATATATGTATTGTTTGGGCTATGCTATATTTCTTATTAAAGAATTTAAAAAACAATGTAAAAATGGTATTAATATTCAAAGGAGTAATTTGGTTAATTGCTATTAAAATTCTAAGTAATATAATTAATTTATACACAGTTGGTATTATTCTAGAATATGTTGTATCATGGGGACCAATTGCATTAATTGTAATTTTCCAACCAGAAATACGTAATGTACTAGAACAAATTGGTAGAACTCAATTATTAGGAAGACATAAAGTATTAACTGTCGACGAAAGAGAAAAAGTAGTATATGAACTTATGACAGCAATTGAACATTTAAAGAAACAAAGAATTGGAGCTTTAATTGTTATTGAAAGAAACATGAGTTTACAAGAATATATTACTCCAACCACAAAATTATATGCTGATATATCAAGCCAGTTACTTGAAGCAATATTCTTACCACCTAACCCACTTCACGATGGTGGAGTAATCATCCAAGGAGATAAGTTAACATGTGCAGGAGCTGTATTTAAGACAAGTATGAATCCTAATGTTAACAAAAAGTTAGGTACTCGTCACAGGGCTGCATTAGGTGTAGCAGAAGAGACTGACGCTATTGCATTAGTTGTATCTGAAGAGACTGGTAGAATAAGTATTGCATGTGATAATTACTTGCATTATAACTTAACTCTAGATGAGTTTAGAGCAATGCTACTTGATGAATTAAGACCAAAAGCTGAAGTATTTTATGATGCAGATGAAGGGATAAGTGATGAAGATGAAGATATTTAGACCCTTAATCTTACTTATTAGATTAATATATAGAATAGTAGATAAACTTATTGTTACTCCAGTAAGTAGAATAATTTATAAAATAGGAGAGTTTTCTAAGGAAAACTCAGGAAAATTTGAAAAAATATTAAATCGACCAAATGTGCTAATATACCTATCACTTTTATGTGCAATTGCATTATTTCTTCTAGTTGACTCTAAGGTCATAAATTTAACAGAAAATAATGCTGAAATTTTAAGAAATCAAAAAGTAAATGTTTTATATAATGAAGAAGCATATGTTATAGAAGGTGTACCTGATACAGTAGATATTACTCTTATTGGAAGCAAATCAAGTATATATCTTGCGACTCAATTGGGAGACCATGAAGTTGAACTAGATTTATCAAAATATGGAGTAGGTACTTATAAAGTAGATTTTAAATACAATCACTCAGTATCAAGTGCTGATTATAAACTTGATCCTTCAACTGTTACTGTTAAAATAAGTGAAAAAATATCTCAAAAGAGAAATTTATATTATGATTTAATGAATGAAGACAGAATGGATTCCAAATTAAGTGTTTCAAGTGTTTCATTAGATACAAATGAAGTAGTAGTAAAATCTTCACAAGAAATACTTGATAAAGTTGCAGTTGTTAAAGCATTAGTTGATGCATCTCAAATAAAACGCAAAGAATCTGGTGAAGAACAATTAGAAAACGTTAGTCTAGTTGCTTATGATGCATCTGGAAATAAATTAGATAATGTTGAAATAGTTCCATCAAAAGTAAAAGCTACTGTTACAATAGATTCATACCACGCAACTAAGACAGTTAAAGTAGTAACAAATGGAACAATGACTAATGGTAAAGCTATTGGTTCTGCAGTATCTAGTGTAAAAGAAGTGGAAGTATATGGTGATAAAGACTCTGTTGATAAAATACCATATGTAGAAGCTGTTATTAATGTTAATAACTTAGATTCTAATAAAACAATCTCAGTTACATTAAATAAACCAAATGGAATAAGATACTTAAGTGAAACAACAACTCAAGTAAGTGTAACTGTTGGAGATGCCGAACAAAGAACAATTTCTGGAGTACCAGTGTTACATGCTAATTTGGGAGAAAACTTATCAGCAGGTGCTAGTCAAGAAGATAAAAACATTGATGTTATTGTAACCGGTGTTTCATCCATTATAAATGATGATGACATAATAAAAGGTATTACAGCAACAGTTAACCTATCAGGATTAAAACCTGGATCATATCAGATACCAGTTGAATTAACAACAACATCCGAACTTATTACTGTACAAGCGGTTAAAACAGAGATTACCGTTACAATATCACAAAGAAAATAAAGAGTTAAATTAACTCTTTTTTCTTATGTAAATAAAAAAATAAAGACATTTTAAATAATTACTCATTTATGTTATACTAGTGATAGATAATAAAGGTGGTGTATGATGAAGAAAAATGGTTTTACATTAGTAGAAATACTAGCAGTATTAGTAATTTTAGGTGTCTTAATAGCTTTATCTATACCAGCATACACAACTGTTATGATAGATGTAAAAAGAGATAATTATAATTCCAAAGTAAAAGAGATGGAGATAGCAGCTAATAAATACGGAGAAAAAATAAAAGATGAAGTAAAAAATACTGGAAATGCTTGCTACAATCAAGAAATATCATCTTTGGTTAGAAGAGGATACTTATTATCCGAAAGTGATTATGAAGATATAATACTTGACCCAATAACAAATGAAGCATACAAGGGAACTATTAAAACTTGTTATTGTAAAAAAACATATGATATAAAGTCATATTATGTTGAAAATTTTAATCCAGCAAATGTTTACTACGAAGGGAATCATGTTCTTTATAAAAACAAGATATATATTTGTAAATATAAATACCCTGGTAATGTGGCAAATGGAATAAATGGAATATTCCACGATGATAAGAAAAATAAAGATTACTCATATTTTGAAGAAGAAACTTGTTAAAAACGACTAACTATCGTTTTTTTTTGTTTTTTATGATAAAATTGTATTAGAGTATTTATGAGGTATGTGGTATTAGAAATTAAAAGATATATTATGAAAGGAATGGCTAGAAAAATATGAAAAAAGTAATAATGCTAATCTTAGATGGATTTGGTATTAATGAGTCTGAGTATGGTAATGCAATTAAACAATCAACTATGGATTGCTATAATGAAGTATTTAATGAGTATCCTCATGCTATTTTACAAGCTAGTGGAGAATACGTGGGACTTCCAGATGATCAATTCGGTAACTCCGAAGTTGGACATTTAACAATGGGTGCAGGAAAAAGACTTAAGCAAGATATAACTTTATGTAATGAAGTTTTAGGAAGTACATTAATTGAACGAGATGAAAAGATGTTAAAATTTCTTGAAGATATAAAAGAAAGAGGAGGCTCTCTTCATTTAATGGGACTTGTATCTGATGGTGGAGTACATTCTGACATAAAATATATAAAAAATTTAATGGGGCATTTAAAAAATATGGGTGTAAAAAAGGTTTACTTTCATGCTATCACTGATGGAAGAGATACAGGAACAAAAACATCTGTTGGTTATTTAAAAGATTTAGATAATACAATGAGAGAAGTCGGAATTGGAACTATTTCAACAATATGTGGTAGATATTATGCTATGGACCGCGACAATAAATATGAAAGAACAAAAGTCTATACTAACCTTTTATTAAAGGGCGAAGGTGTCAAAGTAAGAAACTTTGAAAAAGCCATAGAAACCTGCTATAAAAGAGATATCACTGATGAATTTCTAGTACCAATATTGCTTGACGAAAAGGGATTAATCAAAGATAATGACGGACTTTTATGGTTAAACTTTAGAGGAGATCGTGCAAGACAAATACTTAATGCTTTAAGTGATCCAAACTTTGATGGCTATAGAATTAAACAACCAGCTAATTTTAGTATTCTAACTTTAGTAGATGTACCAAATACAGCAAATACAGAACATTTACTTGAAAATGAACAAGATGTTTATTCACTTGGATGTTATTTTTCTGATTTAGGATTGCGTCAAGCAAGAATTGCGGAAACAGAGAAATATGCTCATGTAACATTTTTCTTTAATGGTGGAGGAGAAACTAAGTTGAAAGGCTGTGACAATTTTTTAATTCCATCACCAAAGGTTGCTACTTATGATTTGTCACCAGCTATGAGTGTAAGAGAAGTTTCCAAACAAGTTATAAAATGTTTAGAGAAAGACTACGATTTTATCTTAGTTAATTTTGCAAATCCCGACATGCTTGGGCATACTGGAAACCTAGAAGCAGCAGTAGAATCTTTAGGAGTAGTGGATGAGTGTTTAAGAGATATAATTGAAGCAGTTGATAATAATTTCTATAAGCTCATTATAACAGCAGATCATGGTAACTGTGATGAAATGTTGAGTGAAAGTGGAGAGAAACTTACAACGCATTCAACAAATCCTGTTCCATTTATTATAAGAGATAAACATGTAAGTTTAAAACATAAGGGAGATTTAACACAGATTGCTCCAACAATTTTAAAGTACATGGATATAGCTATACCTTCCAGCATGAAGGAGACAAAAACTTTATTTATTGAAGAAGATTAAGGGTGAATTTATGAATTTTGATACGAGTATTTTAAGGGAAGCTGATATAAGAGGTATATATCCTGATCAGATCAACAGTGAATTTGCTAAGCGTCTAGGATGTGTATTTGGAACTTATGCACAAAAGTGCGGTAAAAGTTACTGTGTTGTTGGTCATGATAATCGTTTTGGTGGACCAGATTTAACAAAAAATTTAATTGAAGGTTTAATTTCAACGGGTATTGATGTTGAATATATTGGACTTGTTACAACACCTATGTTTAACTATGCATCCCGTGCTTTGGGACATGAATATGGCATAATGGTAACAGCAAGCCATAATCCATCAAATGATAATGGTTTTAAACTATTTGGTCGTGATTATCAACACTGCGACTATGATGAATTAGATATTATTTATTCATCTTTACAAGATGAATCATATAAAATAAAAGAAGGAAAAGGAAAAATTAATCATATTGATGTAAGTGAAGCCTACGCATCTTTTGTAGCTTCCTCAATAGATTTAAAAAATAAGAATATGAAAGTAGTTGTTGACTGTGGAAATGGTACAGCTTCGACAATTATTAAGCAAGTTTATGATTTAGTACCTTGTGAAACAATATATTTGTTTTCTGATTCTAATCCAAATTTTCCAAATCATCATCCTGATCCAAATGTTAAAGCTAACCTTGAAAAATTAGCAAAAGCTGTAAAAAAGAATCGAGCAGATTTAGGATTAGCCTATGATGGTGATGCTGATAGATGTGGTTTTGTAGATAATAAGGGAAATATTGTTGAAGCAGACATTATGATGGCCTTATTATGCAAAGACATAATAAAAAATTGTGATAATAAAACTATTTTAATAGATGTAAAATGTTCTAAAGCATTAGAAGACGCTATTGTTGAAGCTGGAGGGAATGTATTAATTGAAACACCTTCATCAGCTAAACAAGAAAGAGTAATTGCCAAAGAAAAAATAAAATTTGGCGGAGGATACTCTAATCATATTTTCTTTGCTGATAGACACCCTGGATACGATGATGGTATATATGTAGGATTGCGTGTCCAAGAAATGCTTGCATCATTTAACATGCCATTAAGTGACTTAACAAGAAAATTACATTTATATCATAATACAGAGGAAATTAAAGTTAAAACAACTGATGAAAAGAAATTTAAAATTGTTGAAGGATTAAAAAAATATTGTGATAATCATAAATATGAATACTCGACAATTGATGGAGTAAAGGTCTTTGTACCAAATGGTTGGGCTTTAGTTAGAGCTAGTAATACTGGACCTAACTTAACTTTAAGATTTGAATCAACTACTGAATCTGGTCTAAGAAAAATAAAAGAAGAATTCATGGGAGTTGTAGACATATTGCAAAAATAAAAAAACTTCATATCATTGATATGAAGCTTTTTATTTGTCATCAAAAAATACAGAAATATCTACTTCAAGGGCATCAGCAATTCTTGATAAATATGCAATAGTGATATGTTTATTTCTTTTTTCATTTTCAATATCACATATATACTCTCTAGATATACCAGTTAAATCAGCTAAGTCTTGTTGAGTTAGATTTTTTTCCTTTCTAATCTTCCGAATATTTTTCCTTACAACAGAATAATAATACTCATCTGTGTGAATAAATTTTTGAGTTTTTACTTCTACATCAATCATTTTTCTTCCATTCCTTATCTAACAAATTTTAAAAATCTGTAGTAACTATAATTATATTTTGTTACATAAAAAGTTAAAACTATATAGGCTATTAGCCACTCATATAAATAATTTTATTTATTAAATAATTAATGTATGTTATAATTGACTTTAACGGAGGGGTAAAATGAAAGATATATTAATCGATACTTGTATTGATTCAATTAAGTTAATCCCATTTTTATTTATCGCATTTTGGTTTATTGAACTTTTTGAACATAAGTTAGCTCATAAAACTCAAAAAAGCATAATAGGAGCAAAAAAATTTGGACCATTTGTTGGAGCACTTCTAGGAGCAATACCTCAATGCGGATTTGCTAGTGTAGCAACAAATCTTTATGTAACTAGAATAATATCTCTTGGAACATTAATAAGTATATATTTATCAACAAGTGATGAAATGTTACCAATACTTTTGTCTCATAACACACCAATAAAAGATGTATTAATTATCCTTGGATTAAAGGTCGCAATCGGAATGGTTATGGGAGTTATTATTGACTTCGTAGTAAGAAAGCAAGAAAAGGGAATATTTTCAATCTGTGAAGAAGACCACTGTGATTGTAAAGAATCAATTATTAAATCGGCCCTTACTCATACGTTAAAAACAATTATATTTATATTTGTTGTAACATTTATATTAAATATATTAATGAGTCATGTTAGTGAAGATGTTTTATCCAAAATATTTATGAAGAATTCTTTATTTGCACCAATATTTGCAAGTTTAATTGGTTTAATCCCAAACTGTGCAGCTAGTGTTGTTATTACAGAATTCTATTTAAATAATGTTGTAACTCTTGGAACTTGTCTAGCTGGATTACTTACAAATTCTGGTTTAGCTTTAATTGTACTATTTAAAACAAATAAAAATTTAAAAGATAATTTAAGAATTTTAGCTTTGGTATATTTTATTGGAGTTATATCGGGAATAGCTATTAATTTATTAGTAATATAGAGAAATGTTAAGATTAGTTGACAAATTTCCAAGTATTATTGGTAGTTTGCAACTAACTTTTTTAATATAATTATTTTTAGAGAGGTGAATTATGAATATAGGAAATAAGTTAACAAATTTAAGAAAGGAGCATCATTTATCCCAAGAAGAAGCTGCTTTTAAGTTGGGCGTTACAAGACAAACAATTTCAAAATGGGAAACAGAGGAATCAAAACCAGATTTTGATAAGATAAATCTTATATGTGATCTTTATAATGTAACTCCCAATGAATTATTTGGCAATGAAAATGAAAAAGAAAAAATAGTTAAAGAAGAAATTTCAAACAACACTGGGAAAAAAGCTCTAGGTATATGTGGCGGAATATTTTTATTCTTTATTGCTGTTGCTTGGATGGTTGTATCAGTTGCAGCATTAAAAATAAATCCAGTATTATCAACCGGCATTTTTATCGCAATATGTGGAGTTGCAACATTTTTAATAACTTATGTATGTATAGTATATAAGGTACCAAAAGAAGAAAAGAAAGCAACGAATCCTTTACAAAAATCAGTTATTGAGTGTCTTTCAATTCTAACATGCATAATATATTTTACTGTAAGTTTTTTAACAATGGCATGGCATATAACTTGGATTATCTGGTTAATATATGGTCTTCTTGAAGAAGTAGTTAAATTAATATTTGTTCTAAAGGAGGAACATAATGAAAAATAAAGGATTAATAATATTCTCAATCGTAATTTTAATTATATGTATTTTATTATTATCAGGAATTTTATTCTTTAGTTTATCAGGGAAAAAAGGTATTAACTTTGGTATAAATAACTATCAAGTTAGTAACACTAAAGTGTATGATAAAGTATATAATCACAAATTTAATAAAATAGATATTGAAACAGATGCTGCTGATATTGAGATAAAAAAAGGGAGTGTTAATAAAGTTGTTATTTATGGAGAAGAAAATCAATTATCTATAAGTGATGATGATACACTTCATATTAAATATACAGCGAAAAAATGTAATTTCTTTTGCATAAATGTTAGAGCTGCAAAAGTAGAAGTTTATTTAACTGAGGACTTTGATAATAAATTAGAAATAAAAAATTCATATGGAGATATCGAAATTGATGAATTTGAAAATTCTATAATCAATATTGACTCATCATATGGAGATACAAAAGTAAAAAAAGCTGATTCAATTGAATTACATTCGTCATGTGGAGATGTAGTAATCGGGGAAGCTAAGAATGCTATTATCGAAAATAATTTAGGCGATATTAACATAAACTGTATCACAAATAAAACTGATATAAAAGCAGACTGTGGAGATATTGAAATTAAAGAATTAGATTTAAAAGAAAACTCTAGTATTGAAAATAATCTAGGAGATATCAGTATTAAAAAGACTAATGATATAAGAATAGATTCTAAAGTTTCTCTTGGAGATAATGACGTAAAGAATAATAATTATTCATCAAATATTATATTAAAAATTGAAAATAGTTGCGGAGATATTAATGTTAACTAAAAAAGAGGATTTATAAATCCTCTTTTAATCTTTTATAATAGCCTCAAGTGCAAGATAAATCATTTTATCTAAACTCGTTTCACGCATTTCTGGTGTAACTATATTATCTGGTTCAAATTTAGAATCAACTACTGTTAATAACATTGTGGCTTGTTTATTCATAACACTTGCAATATGCATCAAGGCAAAACCTTCCATTTCAATTGCAATAAGTTCATCTTTTATTGGACATGCATTTATTATATGATCAATTGGGCTATAAGGATCAAACGTATCACTTGTAAGTGTTGGTCCAACCTTAACTGGAACATTTATTTCTTCTGAAGCAATAAGTATGTCCTTATTAAGAGAAGTAGAAGATTCAAAAAATTTATCTCTCGATTTACTCCAATGATAAGCAAATGAAGATTCAGAATAAGATCCAGTTGAAAGACAAATATCCATCTTTTTTATTGTGTCTTTAAAAGCCCCAGAAGAACCTATTCTTATAATCTTATCAACATCATAAAAATTAAATAACTCATAAGCATAAAGTCCAGCCGAAGGACATCCCATTCCATGCCCCATAACTGTAACTAATTTATCCTTATAATAACCAGTAAACGCATACATATTTCTTACTGTGTTAACTAGACGATAATCAGTTAAAAACTTTTCTGCTATATACTGAGCTCTCAAAGGATCTCCTGGAAATAAAACTCTGGGAGCAATGTTTTCTTTTTCTGTAACAATATGTAATGGTTCCATCTAATCACCTATATTAATAATAGCATACTCGTGTTATAATACCATTATAAAAATTTGTATTTTACGTATAATAAAAAATGAGGTGTCAAACATGATTTATAAACTACACAAAAACGGATCATATAACATCCATACGATTAAAACAGATAAATTTAAAGGTATTAGGATGGAGATATTATTTAGAAATAATTTTAATTCAGAAAAGTCAGCAATTCGTACAGCTCTTTTTGAACTTTTATCTGAAAATAATGAATTATATAAAACAAATAGAGAACTAAATTTAAAAGAGGAAGAACTCTATAATGCTATTATTTATGCAGAATCTACTAAACTTGGAAATGAAATTATTTCATCTATTAATATAGAATTTTTAAATCCAATACACACGGAAGATGACTATTTAAGTGACACTATTAAACTACCTTTTGATTTAATATTTTCACCTAATATAAAAAACGATTCTTTTGATGAAGAAACATTAGATATAGTCAAAAAAAGATTAATAACAGAACTTGCAAGTATTAATGAAGATCCAAAAAGAAAGGCTATTCAAGACTCCTTAAAACATATGGATTCATCATCTGTATCATCTAAAAATATTTTAGGTACAAAAAAAGAAATAGAAGAAATATCTGCAAAAGATGTATATAAAGAATATGAATACATTTTAAAACATGATTATATAGATATTTTTATTATAGGAGATATTGATGAAGATAGAGTTATAAATTTAATTAATGAAAATGCTCATTTTAGAACAATTAAAAATCATCAAATAGATTTATTTGTTAAGAATAAAGTTAAGAACAAAGTTAAGTGTGTAAATGAAAAAAGCACTGATGCTCAAAGTCAAATTATATTTATTTATAATACAGTAAACTTAAATGAACGAGAAAGAAAATACACAATGCAACTTTATAATATGATTCTGGGTGGAGGAGCTTTAGAAACTAAATTATCACAAAACTTACGTAATAAAAATTCTTTATGCTATGGAGTACAAAGTATATATAATAAATATGATAATTTAATATTCATCATGACATCTGTAGATAAATCTAATATTGAAAAAACTAAGAGACTAATAAAGAAATCTGTAAGCGAAATGAAAACAGATTTAAAAGAAGAAGAACTTACTCATGCTGTAAGTTCATCAATTGCATCAATTAATTTAGCATACGACAGTGAATCGAGAATAATTGCAAACTATTTATTTAGTTATATGGCTGAACTTGATCCAATGGAAAAACGAATAAGTGAATATAAAAGTGTAACACTAGACGAAATAAGAAAGTTAAATAAAAAGATAAAATTAAATACAATATATGTTTTAGAAGGGAATAACAATGAAAAAGATTAAAATGGTAGGTGTAGATGAAAATATATTAACTGATACATTAAGTAATGGTTTAAAAGTTTATTTACTACCAAATAATAAAGTAAGAAACTTTTATATTACTTTTAGTACCAAATATGGTTCAAATGATGTTGAGTTTAAGAAAGCAAATGCCAAAAAAAGTAATAAAGTGCCACATGGAACTGCTCACTTTCTTGAACATTTAACATTTAAAATGAAAAATGGTGAAGATGCAACTGATTATTTTGTCGAACTTGGAAGTGATGTTAATGCTTATACAACGTTTAATTTAACTTGTTATGAAGTATTTGGCTATAATTCCTTTAAAGAGAATTTGGAAACTCTTTTAGACTTTGTACAAACTCCCTTTTATAATAAGAAAATGGTTGAAGGAGAAAAAGGAATAATAACAGAAGAAGCAAAAATGTATGAAGATGAGGTTGAGACTGAATTAGTATATCGAAGTTTTAAAAACATGCTTCATAAAGATAATACTAAATATACTATTGCAGGAACAGTCGAAGATGTCTTATCTATTGAATTAGAAGATCTTGAACGAGCTTATAAAAGCTTTTATCATCCATCTAATATGTATGTTACAATTACAGGTAACTTTAATCCTGAGGAAGCTTTAGCTATTATTGAGGAAAATCAATCTAAAAAGAAATTTGCAAGAAAAGAAAACATTATTATAACAAGAGAAAAAGAACCAAACACGGTTGTAAAAGATTATGAAGAAATTAAAAGAGACATAGAAATAGAAAAAGTAAATATTGGCTTAAAAATACCTTATAGTAGCTTTTCATCCTTAAAGTTATCTAAACTACAAATTAATATTTATCTAAGTGTAATCACAAACGCTATGTTTGGTAGAACTAGTGAATTAAGAGAAAAACTTACCAAAGGCAATATAATTATGGATAATATATATGTTTCAAGAACATATTTAGAAAATCACGCTTTAATAAATATAATTGCAGATACTCCCTATCCAAAAAGATTTATTAAATTAGTTGAAGAAAGTATTAGTTCATTTACTATTGAAGAAGATGAACTAACTCGTAAAAAGAGAGTTGCAATTAGTAATTTAATTAAATGTTTTGATGATATAGAAGAAACTAATAATTTAATACAATCTGATATAATAGAATATGGTGAAATAAATTATAATATTTATAACATTTATAATGATTTAAATATAAAAACAGCAAAGAAAATAGCTAGTAAGATTAATACTAAAAATAGATCAATTTTAGTAATGAAAAAGAAAGAAACTAAAAAATAGTTTCTTTTTTTTGAAGTAAAATAAAAAAAATAAGTTAACTAAATATATAGGAGGTGAAAATAACATGGAAATACTAAAGACTCATAAAAAGAAAATCATTAGTCTAATTCTTTTTAGTATTGTAGCTATAGCGATTCTTATTAATTATAGCTTATCATTTAAAAGTAGTGATGTTTATGCAAATGAAGAATGTGTATGTGAAGAAACTAAGCTACCTAGTGAATTTTACGTTGATATTAAAGGTGCAGTTAAGAATCCTGGAGTTTACTTAGTAAATGAAGATAATATCATTAAAGATATTATTGATTTAGCTGGCGGATTAAAGAGTAATGCAACTACAAGTAATTTAAATCTAGCAGAAAAAGTTACTAGTGCAATGGTCATTACGGTTAATACAAAAAGTGAGTTAACAACGAAAAAAACAACAACGCAAGTAAGTAATAATACTAGCACTGTATGCACAACTAAAATAATCAGTAACTGTGATGAACCAGATGAAACTTCAAAACTTGTAAATATTAATACTGCTTCTAAAGAAGAATTAATGGAAGTTCCAAATATTGGAGCAAGCAAAGCTGATTCAATAATTATATATAGAAGCGAAAATAGATTTACTAAAATTGAAGATATTATGAATGTTAGTGGTATAGGAGAAACTTTATTTGTTAAGATTAAAGGCTATATTACAGTATAATTATATTTATATTGTCCTTTTCTTATTTGCACTTGTTTATTCTTTGCTTGCTAATAACTATGATAATAAATCATTATATGATATAACTGAAACTAAAGTTCAAGGAATATTAACAAGTTATAAAATAGATGGAGATAAATTGTCATTTGAAATAAAAGGAAAAGAAAAACTTAAATGTACATATTTTATAAAAAGTGAAGAAGAAAAAAATAATTTGGAAAAATTAGATTTAGGAATAGAACTATTGCTTGAAGGAACACTAAGTGAACCAAATAACAATACTATTCCTAATACCTTCAATTATAAAAAGTACTTAAAAAGGAATAAAATAAAATATATTTTAAGTGTTAAAAACTTTAAAGTTATTAACAATAAAACAAACATATTATATTCTATAAAGAATGGAATAATAAAGCATATAAGGACTTATCAAAGTAAAGACTATCTCCAAGCTTTTATAATAGGTGATAAAAGTTATATGGATGATGAAATAAAGCAAAGTTATCAATCACTAGGAGTATCTCATATATTTGCTATATCTGGTATGCATATTTCTCTTTTATCAACACTTATTATTACTTTTTTAAAGAACTTAAAGATAAAAGAAAATAAAGCTTATATAGTAGTTATAGTGTTTTTGCTATTTTATATGTTTATCACAAATTTCCAAGCAAGTATAATTAGGAGTGTGGGGTTATTTACTCTTCTTTATATAAATAAGCGGATTTCTTTAGATATAAAGGTAATAAATGTACTCTTATTAGATATATCTTTAATCCTTTTTTTCATTCCAAACTTTTTATATAATGTAGGATTTTTATATTCAAGTGTAGTATCCTTCTCTTTAATAAAGTACAGTCATTTAATAAAAGGGAATTATCTTATTACTTGTTTAAAAGTATCCGTTATTGCTTTTTTATTTAGTTTACCCATTACTATGCTAAATAATTATGAATTTAATTTATTAACGATATTTAATAATTTATTAATCGTACCTCTAGTAAGCATAGTTTTATATCCATTAAGCATCATTACATTTATGTTACCATTTCTAGATAATGTACTATTCACTATAACCAAATCACTGGAGTTTATAACTCCTTATTTGTTAACAATAAACATAATTATTCCTAAGATAAATTTTATAGTAGTTATCATTTATTATGTTTTATTAATTCTATTCTTTGAATCATACAAAAAGATCTTTTTGATATTTTTGACCTTATTAATTATAAGTATAAAACTTATCCCATTAATAGATCAAAGTTATAATATTTATTTTTTAGATGTTGGACAGGGAGACTCTATTTTAATCAAAAAAGGTTATGAATGTATTTTAATTGATACAGGAGGAAAACAAGAGTTTAAAAAAGAAGCTTGGAAAATGAAAAAAGAATTTTATTACACAGATAATACAATTAATCTGATTCATAGTCTGGGATTATCAAAAATTAATACAATTATATTAACACATGGAGATGCTGACCATGCAAAAGAAATAACTCATTTGTTAAACAACATAAATGTAGATAGTGTAATTATTAACAAAGGAGAGTTAAATTATCTAGAAAAACAGATTCCTTCATATTTAATCTCTAAGCAATATAAAGGAAAACTAGACTTTAAATTATTAGATACAGATATAATTTATGATAATGAAAATGATAATTCAATAATTAGTTTATTAAATGCTTATGGGAAAAATATTTTATTTATGGGAGATGCAAGTATTAAGACCGAAAAAGATTTAATTAAAAAATATAAGTTAAAAATAGATTTAATCAAACTTGGTCATCATGGAAGTAAAACTTCCAGTGGCTATGATTTTTTAAAAACTATAAATGTACATGAATCAATTATTTCTAGTGGAAGAAATAATCGATATAATCATCCTAACAAAGAGACAATTGATAATTTAAATAAATTAAATATTAATTATATTAACACTCAAGATAAAGGAACGATTCATTATAAAATTTCAAAACATAATGTAACAACATTCATATATCCACCATAATATATATTGTACGTATATATACGTTTATATAGATTTGGAAGACTAATGTCTTCCTTTTTTAAGATTCTTGTCATAAAATATTCACTCAAAAGAAGGGGATTATATGAAAGAAGTATTACTCCGATTATGTTGAACATTTTGTGCTCCATTAATCAGAACTAGTAGAATATAATAAAAAAGATATAAAATTAGGTTGATTTTACTACATAATTAGTATATAATTAACTATAGTTTTTACTTGGTGAGGAAAATCTCCGATTTTTCACTCAGTTTAAACATAAAATTTAAATAGGAGGAAAATAAAATGGCTGTAACAAAAGAAAAAAAAGCTGAATTAGTTAAAGAATTTGGTAAAAGTGAAAAAGATACAGGTGCTACAGAAGTACAAATCGCTATTCTTACAGAAGAAATTAGAGATTTAACTGAGCATTTAAAAGTACATATTCATGATTATCATTCTAAAAGAGGGCTAATGATGAAAGTTGGTAAGAGACGTAGTTTACTTGATTATCTTAAGAAAAACGACGTTAATGCTTATCGTACATTAATAGAAAAATTAAATATAAGAAAGTAGGCACTAATTTTTTAGTGTCTTTTCTTTTATAAAAATGGTAAAATATATTTAGAATTGTGAGGAAAAGAAGTAATGGAAAAAAAAGTATTTGAAATGACTTTTAGAGGAAGAAAATTAGTTGTTGAACATGGCGAAGTTGCAAAACAAGCTCATGGTGCAGTAGTAGTAAGATACGGAGACACCGTAGTTTTATCAACAGTAGTTGTTGGAAACAATGCTAATATTTTGAGTGATTTCTTCCCATTAATGGTTTTATACCAAGAAAAATTATATTCCGTAGGTAAAATTCCTGGAGGATTTATTAAAAGAGAAGGTCGCCCTACAGATGCAGCAACACTTGCAGCTCGTATGATTGATAGACCTATGCGTCCAATGTTCCCAGAAGATTTTAGAAACGAAGTACAAATTGTTAATACAGTCTTATCTGTTGATACAGATAATTCACCAGAACTTGCAGCAATGTTCGGTTCATCTTTAGCAACATGTATATCTAAAATACCTTTTGATGGACCAATTGCAGGAGTTAAAGTAGGACGAGTAAATGGTGAATTTATCATTAATCCAACACCAGCAGAACTTGAAAAATCAGATATAGATTTAACTGTAGCTGGAACTAAGAAAGCTATTAACATGGTTGAAGCAGGAGCTAAGGAAGTATCTGAAAGTGATATGCTAGCAGCTTTAATGTTTGGACACGAAGCAGTTAAAGAATTATGTGAATTCCAAGAAAAAATTGCATCAGAGATTGGCGAAGAAAAGATGGAGTATGAACACTTAGAAATATCTGATGAATTAAGAATGGAAGTAACAGACTTAGCAAAAGATAAATTAAATGCTGCCTTAAGAATTAAAGACAAGTTAGAAAAATATGCAGCAATAGATGAAGTTAAAGAAATAATCGTTAATAAATATATAGAAGAAAACGCTAATTTAGATAAAGATGAATTAGAAGTATTAGTAACAAAGATTAAGCTAGTTCTTGAATCAATCGAGTATGATATATTTAGATCAATTACAGTTGATGAACACACTAGAAGTGATGGACGTAAATGGACGAAATAAGACCATTATCAGCATCAATCGATATGCTTCCAAGAACACATGGATCAGCATTATTCA
>CAZWST010000021.1:16024-24799 GCA_964636965.1 uncultured Muribaculaceae bacterium | reverse complement strand
AGTGAAAAAGGAAAATATATAAAGTTTATAGTGTGAGTTTGAGTTTATATGTTTTATCGTTGTATAGGATTTTTTAATCTATATTCCTTTTTCGTAATCATGATATCAATTAAGTATGAATTATTTGTGAAAAATAATCTATTTTTTTAATTTAAAATGAAATGATGTATATGATCCAAGTTTTGAATCTATTCCATATTCACATCCATGGCTTTCTAATATGCTTTTAACAATAGAAAGACCGATACCAGAACCAATAACGTTACGCTTATGTTTCTTTTCTTTTTTATAATATCTATTCCATACTAATTGTTTTTCTTCTTCAGTTAGACCTTGTCCAGTATCTTTAATAGATACATAGACTGAATCAAGCTGTTTTTTTACCGTTATTATTACTCTTAAATCTTCTCCCGTGTGCTCAATTGCATTATTAATAAGGTTATATATTACTTGTTCGATTTTAGCTTTATCGGCTTTTACTTTAGCTGATTTTGGCATGTCTAGTTCAAATATGTATCCTTCTTTTTCAACAACTATATCATACCTTTTTAATATTTCTTTAATGTTTGCAACAATATCGTACTCTTCTATATTTAATTCAGTTGCTCCAGCTTGAAGTTTTGATAAATCTAAAAGATCATTAACTAAGTTATTTAATCTATCAGTCTCTTCAATAATAATATTTAAATCTCTTTCCCTTTTTTCAGGATCTTTATAAGTTAAATCTTTTACTTTTTCTGCATAGGCTTTAATCATTGTTAAAGGGGTTTTTAAATCGTGTGAAACATTAGCAAGTAAATCTCTTTTTAATTCTTCGGTTTTATTCATTTCACTTGCTGCAACTGTTAGAACATCACATAGTTCATCTAATTCTTCTACATTACACTTTTCAAATTTTACATTAAAGTTACCTTTCCCCATTTCTTTAGCAGTTGAAATAATTTTTAAAATAGGTTTATTTAATCTTCGTGAGACAAATATTGCCATTATACATGATGCTAATATTAATAATAATATTAAATATATTAATTGTTTTTTTAATACAGCTGTTGCTGAATTTAGGTCTTCCAAAGTAGCATTTAAAAATATGTAATTACCATTACCTAGATTAACCGCATATAGAATACTTTTGATATTAGTCTTTTTAGCATAAAGTATTACATAGTCTTTTTGATTATTAATTAAATCTGCCTTATATTTTGCAATTTCGTAGCTGTAGTCGCTTAAAACACAATTGTTCTTTTTTAAGTTAAAGTCTATTTCAATAGTGTCATGATAGTATTCAATACACATGTCATTAGAATAAGCATACTCCTGTAATAGTGTATCTAAATTATCTTTATTTTTTCTTATTTCATCTGCTACTGCATCAATCTTTTCGATTACATTTCTTTCATAAAAAACTTGTAAAAATTGGATTTGAATCGCCCATAAAGCAAGGAGAATTATGGCAATAAAAGCACTGAAGTACATTAGGGTCTTGAGAGTTAGGTTTCTATTTTTCATATATAAATTTATAGCCAACTTTTCTTATTGTCTTAATCGAATTTCTATATTTACCTAATTTACTTCTCAAAAGTTTAATGTGAGCATCTATTGTACGATCGTCCGCTTCATAATCATATCCCCAAATTGATTCAATTATTCTGTCTCTTGAAAGCGCGATATTAACATTGCTTAAAAATAACTTTAGTAATTCAAATTGGGTATGTGTAAATTCTATTAGTTCTCCATCTATTTTAACTTCACGAGATGAATTATTTAATATAATATTTCCAACACTTATGATATCAGCTTCTTTGTTTCTTTTAGCAACTGCTTTTATTCTTGCAATAAGTTCTTTAGGTGAAAATGGTTTGGTGACATAATCATCTATACCTATATCAAATCCTTGAAGCTTGTCAATCTCTTCAGTTCTTGCAGATAGCATAATTACTGGGATGTCTTTTATTTTTTTTATTTCTTTTATTGCTTGATAACCATCCATTTTAGGCATCATTATATCCATTATAATAATATCATAGTTATTTTCTTCTACTAATGATATTGCACTTTCTCCATTATCTGCTTCATCACAAGTATAATGTTCTTCTAAAATATAATCTTTTATAACGCTTCTTATTAACTCTTCATCATCAACTATTAATATATGCATAGTATCACCTACATCCAATATATTAACTTAATTTTGTGCAAAATAAAAGAAATAAATTTTTAATAACCTATTTCTTATTTAATTCCTCTTTTATAGTTCTTGCCCAAGAAAGATTAGTTGGTATCTTTAATGATTTTTGATCTTTCTTTGTATGTAGTATTCCATATCCTCTTTGAATTGTTTTTAAATATTCTAAACTACCATTTTCTTGATATCTTTTTTCTATTTCTAAATATATAGCCATATTTAATTTGTGCAGTTCTTCTTCATCCTTTGTATTTAAACAAATTGGAAGAACTTTTTGAGATGCTCCTGAAGCTTCAATAAGCATTACGATTATTTCAGGAGAATAAACGCGATAATTAATGTATATTTCTCCCCAAGATACATTCTTATTTGCTGCAATAGCACTTAAGAATGTGCGATTTTTGTTAGTAATTAAAGTCCCATTTTCAATCTGTTCTTTTAATTCAGCATTACCAAGATTTGGATTGTAATTAATCCAATCACATATGTTACGGAAAAGATAATCATCAACCTCACCTAAAGCTTCGAAATCTTCAGTATACATTGCAGATACATATTCTTCGGCCATGCAATAGTTAAAAGATTCAAAATCTCTAAGTTGCTCTTCTTCTGTATATGCATCACTTACAAATGCTGGTTCTTCTGCAAAACCACCCAATTCATTATCCATAATTATCCTAAATCAACATTATGATATATGTAATCAACATCATCAATATTTTCAAGAAGGGAAATTAGACGTTCAAATACTTCTAAATCTTCACCTTCTAAAGTACACTTTTCTTTTGCATACCAACCAACTTCATCAATTGTATAAGTAACATCTGGTATCATACTTTCAACAACATCTTTAACACTTGATGCATCTTGTGGTTTTAAAGTAATTACTACTTCACCATCTTCACTTTCAAGATCAATTATTTCAATGCCTTTATCAAGTAAGTTCATCATGATTTCATCGCCATTATCAGAAGCAAAGCCAATAATAGCTAAATAATCATAGTTATAAGCAACTGAGTTTGTAACACCTAAACTTTTATGACATTTATTAAATGCTTCTCTTACAAATGATACTGTTCTATTAACATTATCTGTAAGACATTTTACTATTAGTGTTGATTGCCCTGGTCCAAATCCTTCATATGATAATTCTTGATAATCATCTCCTGCACCACCTTTGGCTTTTTCAATAGCACGATTGATAATATCACTTGGCACTTGTTGATGTTTTGCCTTATCTACAACTCTTTTTAAATTAATATTAGTATCCACTTCAGGATTTCCTTTAGCAGCTTTTGTTATTTCTTTTGCAAATGTTGAATATAGTTTTGCTTTTGCAGCTCCTGTTTTTTGAATACTTGCTTTTCTTACTTCGTAAGCTCTTCCCATAAATAATCCCTCTCTTCCTAATAATTATATATTAAAATGCCTTATTTTATCAACATTTAATTATTTTTTAAAAAAAGGACTAGAATTAGTCCTTACATTTTATCGACTGTTTCAATACCTAATATATCAAGCAAATTAGTTAAAGTATTATAGGTAAGTCTTGTTAAAGCTATAAATGTTGTCTTTATGTCTTCGTCTTCTTCGGCTTGAATATTATTATTTGTATAAAATTTATTGTATAAACTTGATAGTTCATAAATAAATTCAGCTATGAAAGAAGTTGATACATCCTGATATGATGCTGTTAGATTCTTTGGTAATTCAGTTAATTTTACTAAAATATCTAATACATCTTTATTTGGTACCGACTTTAATGTTTCATTATTATTACTAAATTTATTTAAAATTGATTTCATACGAGTTGCCGTATAGACAGCATATATTCCTGTTTTACCTTCAAATGATGTGAATTTATCTATATCAAAAATATAATCTGTTTTACGATATGGTAAAAGATCAGCATATTTTAGGGTTGCAACTGTTAATTTTTTTGCTACTTCTTTTCGCATTTCACCAGTTATTTCTTCTTTTATCTTTGGTTCAATTCTTTCATACACCATTTTTATTAAGTCTTTTAGACTCATGACTCCACCATCACGAGTTTTAAATGGTTTTCCATCGGTTCCGTTAATGGTTCCAAATCCATAAAATTTTAAATCAACATTATCTGGAACTAAGCCTGATTTATAACACCCTCTAAATGTTTGTTCAAAATGTAGGCTTTGTCTTTCATCAACAAAATACCAGATTGCATCAGGGTTAAAATCTTCCATTCTTTGCATTATAGTTGCTAAATCTGTTGTATCATAAAGAATAGCTCCATCAGATTTTTTTAATAAAAGTGGTGGCATTTCTTTATTATCATCTTCATTTGCAACATGCATGATTAAAACTCCGTTGCTCATTTCAGTTAAACCTTTATCACTTAAAAACTTAATTACTGGTTCAGTATATGGTTTTGCATCACTTTCTCCATAAGAAAGATCAAAATGGCAATTTAAAAAATCATAGACTGCTTCACAATCAGGCTTACTAGTATTTACAATATGACGCCATAAAGCAGTGATTCCCCTTACTCCTTTTTGGAATTGTTCTGTATAATTTTTTGCTTCTTCTGCGTATGCCTCATCTTCTTTTTTTCTCTTACTTGCGCGAGGATAAATTATTCCCAATTCTTCGTTAGTTACTGGAGAAGATGCAGGATACTCTCCTTCATAAGACTCATCAAAATATGGTAAATCTGGATACATTTCTTTAATCTCGCGGATAACTAAACCAATAGGCGTTCCAAAGTCTCCCCAATGTACATCGCTTATTGCCTTATCACCAAAAACAATTAAAAGTCTTCTAATGGCTTCTCCAATATTACAACGCAAATGTCCCACATGTAATTCTTTAGCAATATTTGCACCACCATAATCAAGAACGATAGTTCTTTTATTTTCATTTTTATCAACAAATTCAGAAAAATTATCAATAGCTTTATTTAAATTATCAATTAAAACATCATTTGAAAATGTTACATTAATAAACCCTGGTCCTTGAATATTAACATTTGTAAATCTAGAGTCTAAGGAATTAACTATTTCTTCTGCTATAACTCGAGGATTTTTTCCATAAGATTTAGCAAGTTGCATAGAAACATTAATTTGATATTGGCCAAATTCAGGCATCTTAGATTTTTCTAATTTTACATATTCAATATTATAACCTAAATCATTTATTGTTTTTGTTAGATATTTTTCTGTGTTAGTAAGTAAACTCATCCTAAACACACTCCTTTTTTATTCGTATTATTTTAGCATATTATTTCGTATTTTATTATTTTTTTTGTTAATTCTATTTATATTATCAATTATTATATCTATTGCTTTTGTAAGTGATTCAACATCGGATATATTTAAGTCTCGGTTAAATTGATTATTTAGACCTTCAATGTATTCATCATCCACTTCTGTATAGTTTAAATGATTAAGCATAATTGTTATACTTCTTAATCTGCTTATTGAGTCATAGACATATTTTAGTAGTGGACATGTTTTATCATAAGTTATTCCTAGTTCCCTTAGATATTCATATATAAAAGTTTCAGGTACTCCTTCTATCTCTAAATTAGAAAAAGGACGTAACTTCTTTATATCGTCAATTAAAGATGTAATTGTTAATTCTATCATAGTATTCCCTGTTACTTCAGGTAAATTTGTAATTGCTTTATTTAAAGCATTTGCTACTGTTAATAGTTGTCTATCTTGTTCACATAAATTATAACCTAGATAATCTATTAACTCTTCTAAACCTTTTGCTGTAAGTATTAATGATAAATCAATCACAAGTAATTTGTTAATAGTGTCGGCATAAACATGAGTTTTTGTATATTCAGATACCTTTATATACATTTCTTCTCTTACACTTTCTAAGACAGGTGCAAGATCTAGATAACTTAAATGCGAGATTTGTTGATAATTATTTAAAGTTAATAAATAATCAATATGTACGTCTATGTTAGACTTATAATATTCTACTAGAGTATTTGATGTCTCATTAATTTCTGTATTTTCCATAAAATCACCCTTTAAATGATTATAACAAAAATAATAAAAGACTTAAATATCTTTTAAGTCTTTTTAATATTTTTATCTTTTCTTAATTACACAAAAAAACATTAGCCTGATAAACTAATGTTTTTTTGAGTTTTGAATAAATTATGAAAAATATTATCAGTAAATTCCATAATTTTAGAACATTTAGAGTAACTTTCTCTATAACACGTGTATACTTAGTCGCAGTTCTAATCAAATGATATTCGCGTTAAGACTTATTAATAAACCCGGTAATCTATCGAGATAGCAATAACCACGAATCGAAAACTTATTTATAAATATGTCTTTATGTAGTTAAACTAATAAAAAGTATTAAAAATACTAAGGTATTCCTTATAGGAATAATAAATAATTACACTAATGTATAGTTTTAGAAATAAAAGTATACGTAATTATTAAAAATAAATAATCGTTAACTACAACTATATTATACTAAGTAACTTTATTATAAATAAATATGTGAAATTTGTCAATAAGGTATAAAGATATTTCTAATTAAAATCAAAGATTACTTTGTCTTTATCTAATTTTAATTTCGCATCGAAGTTTTTGCCGTTTTTCGATATAAATCCAATGATTTTTGATGTTTCTCCATTCTTTAGTAGAAGTTCAGCATTTCTTTTCGATATAACTCTACCACAAATAGTTGAACTTATTTTGAAGTTACATTCTTTATAATTTCTGCATCCGTATGCATATTTGTTTTTCATAACTTCACTTCCACATAATGGACAAGTTCCAACTATATCACCAAAAAATCCCATATCTGTGTCTTTTTCTATCTCAACTTCTCTTTTATCAAAGACCTCTTTAATTTCTTCGGTTGCTAAATGTACTGAATCATCTACAGTTATTTCATTATGATATACTTTTTTTAAAGCTTTCCCCATCTCGCTAGTTTTATATTTATCCATTGATATATTCATTTGAGCAAGAGATTCAATTAAGTATTCACCATCAGGAAGAATAGTATACACGTCCTTTTTTAAAGCAATGTATGATGATTTCTTAGCATTTTCTATTATTCCAGTACGTGTTGCTTCAGTTCCCAATTCTAATCCTTCAAAAATTGCTTTATAATCCTCTGTATCGTCTTCTTCATTTGATTCTTTTTCTTCAAGTTCACGTTTATCTTCTTTAAAAGGATTTTTTAAGTAGTTATTCAAAGTTTCAATTGTATAATGTTTAGGTGGAGTAGTCTCCTTTTCTTTTGGTTCAAATTTTATATTTATTTCATCACCAATATTTAAGTTTGGTAGTATCTTATCTTTTGTTGATGTTTCGTCAAACTTTGTCCAGCCGGCAGTTAATATAATTGTGCCTTTCAAATTAAATTCTTCATAGTCTCCAACTTTAATCTTAATCTCTGTTTTTTCAATCTCACAGTCTGATGCACAAAAAACAGCAACAAATCTTTTAAAAACAGTTTGATAAATTAAATACTCTTCTTCAGTTAGCTTGGACTTTTCAGGTATTTTATACGTTGGTGTTAAAGCCGAATGGGATTCAATTTTGGAATCATCAAATATTGTTTTCTTATCTTTAAATTTTACAGGATACCCAATACTTGCAATATTGGCAAGTATTGTTTTAACTTTATCTTTTTCGGCTACTGCTAAATACTCTGAGTTGGTACGAGGATAAGTTAAATAACCATTTTCATATAGTCTTTGAACAATATCAAGTGATTTATCCATTGGCATTTTATATTTTTTCCCTAGATAGTTTTGAAGTTTTGTTAATGAATATAATTTTGGTGGGTTTAAAATATCTTTTTTTACTTTTTTATCTATTACAGTAGCTTTTGAACTATTATATTTTTGGCATAAATCTAAAGCTTTATTTTTATCTTTTTTATCAAATTTTTCTTTACTATTAAGTTCGATTGCTTCACCATTAGTTTTTTCATTGCTGGATATTCCATAATATATATCTGGTACAAAATTCCTTATTGCCATATCACGATCATATATTGCTTTTACAATAGGTATAATTACTCTTCCAACACGTAAAAGTGTTCCAGTTTTTAAAGTTGCATATCTTGTTAAATTAACACCATAAAGCCAATCAATGAACGTTCTTGCAAATCCTTCATTAGCTAAATTATCATATTCACTTTCTAATTTTAAATCTTTTAAACTTGAAAGAATTGTTTCACTAGTTTGATCAGGAAGCCATAAACGTGTTAATTTTTTTTCTGATTTTAAAGCATTTTCAATGATAAGTCTAACAATTACCTCTCCCTCACGATCAGCATCTCCTGCATTTACTACTTCTGTTACATTTTCTTGATTTATAAGATTAGAGATAATATTAAATTGTTTTAATACTCCAGCATCTATTTGTTTCTTTGCATCTTTTTTTAAATTAAATTTAAATTTTTCAGGAAAACATGGTAAATTATCCATTTTCCATTTGTAGTCCGTTACATTTTCTTCATAATCTTCAATATCAGCTAAAGTAAAAAGATGACCGAAGGCCCATGAGACGTAGTATTCTGAGTTAGAATAATATCCATCACATTTTTTCATGTTTCCAATTGCA
>CAZWST010000021.1:0-16014 GCA_964636965.1 uncultured Muribaculaceae bacterium | reverse complement strand
GATGGTTTTTCTGAAATTATTAGAATCATTTTGAACCTCCTTTTTTAACTAATATAATTATACCATATTATTGGGTATTTCTAATAGATTTCTGGATTTTTAAATAAGAAAACTTGAGTTACCTCAAGCTTTTTTTAATTCATCTCTTTTTCTATTAAAGATTTAACATACTCGATTATTTCGGTTGTTTTAATATTTTCCGATTCACTTTTATTTCTTAATTTAACTTCAAGTTCACCATTTTCAAGACCACGTCCTATAGTAATTCTTATTGGAATACCAATAAGATCCATGTCATTGAATTTAACTCCAGGGCGCTCGCTTCGATCATCAAGTAATGTATCAATTCCATTATCTTCTAAATCGTCATGTAGTTTATTAGCATAGTTCATAGTTACATCATCATTAGTATTTATTACAACAATACTTACCTTAAATGGTGCTATTTCCATTGGAAAGATTATTCCATGATCATCGTTATGTTGTTCAACAACAGAAGCAAGTATTCTTCCTACTCCTATTCCATAACATCCCATAACGACTGGACACTCTTTATTTTCTTCATTTAAATAGGTTAATCCAAGATGTTCTGAATATTTAGTGCCTAACTTAAATAAATTTCCAACTTCTATTCCCTTTTTGAAATATATTTTACCTGAACAAACTGGACAGATGTCACCTTCTAAAACTGAACTAATATCAGCTACTTCATCGTATTTAAAATCTTTTATATTAGTGTTCTTATAATGATATCCTGCTTTATTAGCTCCAACCACAAAATTCTTCATTGAAAGTAGTTCTTTATCAATTATAATTTTGGCATTCAAATCAACTGGTCCAGTAAATCCTGGAACAGCATTGCTTGTAGCTATTAATTCATCATTAGCAAAGTTTATTTCTGATACTCCAAATAGTTTAGAAGCTTTTGATTCATTAAATTCTCTATCACCTCTTATAAAGAAAGCAACCAATTCATCATTTACGTTCATAAGTAGGGCTTTTACTGTTTTACTTGGGCTTACATTTAAGAATTCTGAAACCTCTTCAATTGTTTCTTTATTTGGAGTTTCAACTAATTCCATTTCTAGTTCTTCTTCTTTATCAGGAATTATAGTATGTTCTGCTACTTCCATATTTGAAGCATAATTACATGAATCACATAAAACTAAAGTATCTTCTCCTACATCTGTTATAGCTTGATACTCTTCTGATAATGAGCCACCCATAGCGCCAACATCTGCACGAACTATTTTATAGTCTACTTTGCATCTATCAAATATACGATTGTAAGCATCATACATTTTTTTATAAGATATATCTAATCCTTCATCATCTTTATCAAACGAATAGGCATCTTTCATGATAAATTCTTTTACTCTAATAAGACCATATCTTGGACGAGCTTCATCTCTAAACTTATCAGCCATTTGGTATAAGGTAAATGGCAGATTTTTATAGCTTGATACATAAGATTTGGCTGCTATTGTAAATAATTCTTCATGAGTTGGACCTAAAACCATTTCATGATTAGCACGATCTTTTAGATGAAACATTGATGAACCGAAAGCACTTAATCTACCACATGATTCATATACTTCACTTGGAATTAAAGATGGCATTAATAATTCTTGAGCACCTGTGGCATCCATTTCTTCTTTAATAATATTTTTGATTTTACTAACTACTCTTAATCCAAGAGGCAACATCATATAAACTCCAGCACTAGTTTTTTTGATCATTCCACTTCTTACAAGTAAATTTCCTGATTTAGAATCTTCATCTTTTGCATCTTCTCTTAATGTGTAAAAATAACTTTCTTTTAATTTCATAAATATCCTCCTTTATAAAAAAAGAGATGGCACTAAAAGGAGTGCAAACTTGCACGGTACCATCCCTTGTTTTTTCTTAATTGTGATAACGGTTATTATACCGGAAATGTTTTCATTTCACTTAGAGGTAGGAATTATTAACACTTATAATCTAGTTTGCACTATCCTAGAATCACTTTATATAGTAATTTAATAACGTTTGTCCTCTTCATTGAGTTAACTTGATAATACTATTATATGTTATATTTGTCAAGATTATTATCTAAAACTATTATGCGTACCGTTGCCCGAAAAACTTTGTCCTCTTGTATTCCTTTCACCTGCTAATGTTCTATCTATTGCAGCACGCATTTCAGGAGATATTATACTTGGATTGTTCATTGCAGCAGCAAATTTTTGATTTTGTTCTCCATATCCGCTAAATTGTCCCTTTGCTGAAACAACAGAAACAACATCGCTTCCACCCCAGTTTCCTGCTTCTACACGATTTAAGATAACGGATGTTACACCCATAGTATCTGAAGTAGTGTATGAGTTCCCTTCAGCTGCTTCGGCATAAACTGTTGCACATAATACCCTATATTCTTCTGGAGATAAATTATAAGCTTGGGCTGGGAATGTACTTTCAGTAGTACCTGGAGAAAGTGTGCCTGGAATATTATTTCCTGGAGTTTGTGGCGGTGGAGTCGGAGCCTGTTCCGCTGGAGTTTCTGAAGGTGGTGGTGTAATTCCTTGATTAGCACCGGAGTTATCACTTCCTCCTAAAGCTCCTCCTTCTAAAATATTTTTATCTCTCATTGCTTCAGAATAACACACATTAATTATTTCTGCAGATTCTAAATCTAACCCAGTTACCCCACTTTTTGTTGACGTTGAACCTATAATTGAAGAAAATGCATTATAGATATCTCCTATAACAAGTTGATTGTCCTTTGAATGGAATGCGTCTTGACATGTTTCCATTCTGCTACTTAGTTCATTAAGGCTATTAGCTAAATCATTAATACTAGTTTGACCAGATCCTTGGCAAAATTGTATAACATCATCATAATCATAATCTACATTTTGTGCCATATAATCACCTATTATTTATTATATATCATTAAATCTTATCTGAAAATAAAAAAGAATCAGGTTGACACCTTGATTCTTTAAAATGTAATGTTTCCAGATTGTTCTGTTCCTAATTCTTCAACAACATTATTTTGATTATTTTGTTCTTCTGGAGCTGATGAATCAATTGGAGACGTATCAGAAATCGCTGCTACATCCATATTGATTTCAAAGTCTTCTTCAATAACGATATCATGTTCTCCTATTTGCTCTTCTTCAGGAATTTCAACATTTTCTACTGCGCTTTCTATATTTTTTTCAGGTTCTATAGGGGCTTGTGCCATATTTTCTGTATTATTGTTAACTAATATTTCGTTATTATCCATATTGTTCTCCTTCTACTTTCCACCTATTATAATTATAGCAAATATAGGTAGTCTATATTAAAAAATATATTTATTTTTACAGGCTTTTACAGATTTTTTGTTGGTGTTTTTGGAATATTATTTTCTAATATATAATTATCGAAAACCTCTCCGACTGTATCAATATATACATATTCATCATGACTTACTCCAAGTAATAGTTTTTCTTCTAAATCAGCCTGTAGTTCCTTAATTTCATTATATGACATTGAAGGATTTATATGCTTTTTTATAAATACTTTTGTAACATATTCATATAAATCTTCATAATCTTCATCATTAACTTGTATTAAATCATCAGAATACTCCATCCACTGGATTTCAAGGAGTTCCTCAATAACACTTGCATCAATTTCATCTTGATAGTACTCATTTAAATGATTTTGAAAATAATAAACATTGTTAGTAATACTGTTTTCTATATCATAATCTGAGCATTCAACTAATACTCTTACTATATTTGTTGTTATTGGATAACCCATATTTGTTGTTAAATCTGGATTTTCTATTGCTAGTGGTTCATATTCGTACATAAATGGGTCCGTAGTAAATATAACAGTTAAAGCTTCTTTTAAGTACTTTCCTCTACCTGCGTCATTAAACCCATATTCAATTGAATAGCCGTCCTTGTTCATTCTTAAATGATTAAATACATGTCCTAATTCATGTCTGAATATTAATCTTGATTTAGCATCATTAGCTAAATTTATATCTTTTGATATAATAAGTTTATTATTATCAATATCATAGAAAGCTACTGCACCTTCAGAAACAAAATCCACATCATCAACTGGTCTTACTTCAACTTCGACCGTCTTTATATTATAATTAAATACACGAAAATCTAAATCTTTATAATAATCAGCCATTACCGTAACATATTGAGTTATAAAGTAGGCAAGATCATCTGGCATGGTTTTATTGGAATTGATAGATTCTATTACTGTATCAATTCCAACATTGTTGCAACCAAATAGTTCTTCAAAATATTTATCATTGTATAAAGTTACCATTTTTGAAGATTCCAGTAATTCAAAATCTTCAGTTTCATAAAATCCGTTAGTATATTCTTTTGTTGAATAATCATTACTAACATCAGAATTATCTGATACTTCAATATTTAGAGGTTGATATTCATAGTAGTAAGAAGATCCTCCATTAGTATTTCCACAACCACTTAAACATGACATAACTAATAATGACGTAAGCATAACTTTTTTTATTTTATTATCCTTTTTGTTTAATAAAAAAGGAGTAAATTTATATTTTTTCTTTCTATCATCTTTATAAAAGGCACGAGTATCATAGTGATTGCTTTCAAAATAATAAAGGAGATTCTTAAACTCTTCAATAGTTGGATAGTGATATAGGCCATTTTCTATTCTTAAAAAGGCAACTTTATTCTTTTTATTTGAAAACATTTGATATAAATTGTTGTTAAATCTAAATTGAGCAATTCTTCTGAATATCATAAAAGTCTAGTCCTTCCTATTATTAGGATAACAAAATTGGAGAATTAATACCATATTAATAATAAAAAAAGTGCACTATTGTACACTGTTTTTATTTGTCTTTATTGTTCTTTTTGTTTCTTTTTGCTTCTCTTTCAGCTTTTACTTGTTTGTCAAATTCTTCAGCATTAAAAACATATTGTTTAGAGTTTTCTTTTACATTAAATTTTAATGAACTGAATAGACTTGATGATTCTGATTTTTTATCATCATCTGGTTCCTTCTTTTCATCTTTTAAATCTATTCTTATTTTTGATTTTGAATTTTGATTTATGTCATCAATTCTTTTAACTTCTTTTACATTCACATTTAATCTAGGATTTTTCTCTAATTCAATGTCTCCGGGATTTTTAATCTCTTTTACATCCATTTTTAATCTTGGATTCTCGTCCAATTCGATATCGCCTTGATTTTTTACTTCTTTTACATCAATGTCTAGATCTATATTTTCTTCAAACTCGATATCTCCTAATCCTTTAACTTCTTTTACATTTATATTTAGTTTAGGATTCTCTTCTAGTTCAATATCTCCGAGATTTTTAATCTCTTTTACATTTATGTTTAATCTTGGATTTTCCTCTAATTCAATATCACCTTGATTTTTTACTTCTTTTACATTTATATTTAATCTTGGATTTTCGTCTAACTCAATGTCTCCAGGATTTTTTATTTCTTTTACATCCATTTTTAGTCTTGGGTTTTCGTCTAATTCAATATCTCCTGGATTCTTCACTTCTTTTACATTTATATTAAGCTTTGGGTTTTCATCTAACTCAATGTCTCCATGATTTTTTACTTCTTTTACATTTATATTTAGTTTAGGATTTTCGTCTAGTTCGATATCACTTTGATTTTTTACTTCTTTTACATCCATATCTATATATGGATTTTCATCTAAAATAATATCCTTATCATTAAATAAATCTTCAATGTGCATGTCAATATTTGGGTTTTCATCTAGCTCAATAATCGGAGATTTACTAATTCTTTTTACATCCATATTAATTTCGGGGTTTTCGTCTAATTCAATGTCTCCTGGGTTTACTATTTCCTTTACTTCCATTTTGATATCTGGATTCTCATCTAATTCTATATCTCCCAAGCTTATTGAAATAGCAGGTTCTCCACAATATTTATCTAAGATTAAAGCAACATCAGACATGTCCATTGCACAATCTTTTATTTCTTTAACATATTTCCCAACTTCGTTTTCAAAAGTTATACATCCTTGTAAAACAATTTTATAATAAAGTAAGCTTAAAGTAATCCTACCTTTTTCGTTCTCGTCAGCTTTATCAATCTCGGTTTGAGCATCTCTGTTTAAATCTTTTATAAGTTGCGCAATTCTCTTATTTGCTATTTTTGTAAAATTATCCATCACATTCACCCTTTTATTATATTTATTATAGCAAATAAATATATTAATGTAAATCATAACAAATTTAATTAACAAAAAAAAGAAAACTAAGTTTTCTTTTTAGAAATTTAATCCAGAATAGTTTGCAGCTTCTTGAGCTTTTTTATCTGCTTTAGCTTCTGAATAACAAGTATTAACAATTCTTGCAGCTCCTACTGATAATCCAGCAGTTCCTGATCCAGAATATAATCCTGAACTATTTCCAATTGCTTCAGCAAATCCTTTATAAATTCTTATTACAGCGTTAGCGTTGTCTCCACCTTTGCAGTGAAATTTATCTTGACAATCTTCAAGTTCATTAACTAATTTATTTAAATCGCTAACTAAATTATGAATATCTACTTGTGCTCCATCTTCACAAAATGAGATTACTTCATCAATATCGTAATCTACGGCTACTCTTCCTGCCATCTTTTATCTTCCTTTCTACTAACCTTTATAAATATTTATTTGTTCAATTGTACGTGCTACTGCACTTGCTTCTTCTGATTTATTTGCTTTATTTTCATAAATATATTGAACAACTTGTTCACATGCAGTAATTAACTCTTGATTTTTTGTGATTAAATCTTGTTTCTTTTCTCCAAGTCCTCTTACTATTTTATCAATTTGACTTGTAGTACCAGTATTTTCTCCCATTTTTGTTCTTAAAGTATTTAATGATTGAATAATACCATCGATATCAGTACAACATTTCTTTACACAATTGTTAACAGCAACAAATTCTTCTCCAGCATTTTCTTTTACTATGAATGTTTTAAAGCTGTTACGTGGTTCCCATCCTTGAACGTTTGATGGATAACAAATTTCAAATTCCATATTCATTCTCCTTCTATTATTATGAACTTTGCTTTATGTTCTAGTATAATTATATTTTATTGGTCGTTTAAAGTAAATATATATTTACATTCTACTGGCAAGTTGACACTAGTAATATGTCAACTTACAACCATTACAAATGTCTGTATCTTTTACCAAAGTGTTCTTGTCATATACTACACCTGTTCTTTTATTCACTAGTATACTTCCTTCTTTACTTTGATAATCAGAAGAAATATTTTCTTGAATTATTTTATCAAGCATTTTTGTAACGTATTCTACAGTTTTATTTATTGGAATATTAATGTCTAATTGGATTCCTAAAGCGGGGAAAGATACTTCACATATAACTTTATATAACATTAATTATCCTCCTCACTTTCATCACCTTCATATTGTAATACCTGTGATAATTTTCCTTTACCTTTTTCAATTATATATCCTTCACGATCAAGAAGAGCATCTTTTACTCTTATATCACGTGAATTCATTTCAATAATCATTTGGCTGTCGATTGTATTACCAATACAAATACCATTTGATTCAATAAACATTTGAACTATAGTTCTGTGTCTTTGAATCTCTTTTATATCATTAGCAGTATCAACAACTAGAAAATCAAATAATGATAATTCTCTAGCATGTGCGAATGCATCAACTAAAGCATCTGCTATCTTATCACCAATCAAACGATATATCTGAGTTATTCCATAGAACACTAGTAGAGACCTTGCTGGGGCTTTATATGAAGATTTATCTTCAAGATTTGAGTATTTTTCATACTCGCCATTAATATATATAAGTAAATTGTTGATAGTGTTTGATATTTCTATCATCTCTACATAAGTAAGTTTGGCATATTTCTCAACTTTGAATGAATCTTCAGGGTCAAAGAAATATACTTTAGTTCCTTTTTCGGCAACAATATCAAGCTCTTTATTCATAACTTTCATGTAATTTCTTAATTGAGTTTTTTTAGATCCAACTATCAATGTTCCTTGGTTTTTTTGTAGATTAAAATATATCGGTTCAATAGATGCTACAGAGTATCCTACGCAAATCTTATCTATATTAATTATGTTTTTATCGATTACATCCATATTAATTGCGTTAGGAATTTGTGGAATTGGACTTGCCTTACTTTTATATGCTTCACTTAGTTTTTTACATACATACTTAACTGATTGTTGTAATTTTTCTTCTTCGCATACACTTGCGGTTTGAAATTCAAATATCTGATCATCTATTTCTGTTAATCCACGTCCTTTTAAATCTTTTGGATTTATTCCTTTAGCTTTTGTTCCTAAGATAGCTTCATATTCACTTGAAGTAAACTTTAGCACATATTTTTTGAATACATTTAATACTTTTGACTTATGAAGTGTAGCTTCTAAAGCTGTTTCGACAAATATAATTCCGTATTTTGCTGATTCTATAAAGGTATTTTCAAAATCTTCGAATATTTCTTGATAGTTATCTCTAATAAAGCCAATATCATTAATTACTATTACCATTAAATTATCTTTTGTTTGGCTGTAGTTAATATAACTTTCATAATTTCCACCATATTCACGATATCTTGCACGACGATTTTTAAGTTCTTTTTTTATGAATCTATTTAAGTTTTCTAATTTTACTTTATCGTTTGAATAAACAATATCTCCTACATGTGGGGCATTTTCAAACATTCCTAAAGTTTCTGCTCCAAAGTCACAAATATATAAATTTACTTCTTGTGGTGTGTAGTTAGTAATTGTAGAATATATCATAGATTGGAGTAACTTTTCTTTACCTGAACCAGATAAACCTGTTATATATATATTTGATTCATTTAAATCAAACTTTAATACTTCTTGTAATTGTTGATAAGGATTATCATATTCTCCTACAATTGGAGTTATATGATATGGTATTCTCTTAAATCCGTATTTAGCTTTTAAGCTGTCAACATAAATCATTTCTGGAATAGCATCAAGCCATAGTTTTCTAGCATTTATGTTTTGTTTTTTTGCTAAATCAGAAAGGTACATTATTATATTTAATAACTCTTCTCCATGGACTGAAGTATTTTCTTGAGGATCTTGTTCAATATAATCAACTGTATTAATTATTTCTCCAGTTCTATCAACTACGTCTAATGATGTTTCTATTTTTTTCTTTAATATACTAGTTGGTTTGTATTTTGCACCAGCATATGCAGATTGACCTAATCCAAAGAATTCATTTAATCCAACTTGAAAATAGAATGCTCCAGTTTGCTTTAAGTAAGCTGCATCATCACATTTTATCATATCAACTGAATCTTGTTTATCTTGAACACGTAAACAAACTTTAAACCTTGAGTTTGACCACATTTGTTCATCAACAACTCCTGCAGGCTTTTGCGTTGCAAGTATCAAGTGAATTCCTAATGATCTACCAATACGTGCTATTGATACTAATTGATCAAGGAATTCTGGTTCTTGTGATTTTAATTCTGCAAATTCATCCGAGATTAAGAATAAATGAGATAATGGTTCATCTAACATTCCTTTTCGATAATATTGTTGATATTTATATATATTCATTGAACTATCATTTAATTTTTCACGAGCTTCATTAAACATTCTTTGTCTTCTTTTTGATTCTGCTTCTAGTGATGCCAAGCTTCTTCTAATTTCAGATTTATCAAGGTTTGTGATAGTTCCAATTAAATGTGGTAATCTTATTCCTGTTTCTTTATTTTCAAAAGAACCAGCTAGTCCACCACCTTTGTAGTCTATTAATACAAATTGAACTTCTAATGGCGAGAAATTAACACACAATGATAGAATGTAAGTTATGATCCATTCGGATTTTCCTGATCCAGTAGTTCCTGCAACTAATCCGTGTGGTCCATAAGCTTTTTCATGTATATCCATGTTAAATAGGTCGCCATTTTGATCTATTCCTACTGGAACAGAAAGACTTACTACAGGGTTATTACTTGACCATCGATCAAGTGAGTTGAATTGTTCAACATTTCCTACACCATACATTTCCATAAAACCGATTGACTTTGGTAATTCATGTTTTTCTTTTGGTACTTTGACATAAATATTAGCAATCTTTTCAACGCAGTCTTCTACATTTATAGTTCTATTTAAGTCAGCTTTGAATTGTTTTTGTTCACCCTTATTTAATTCATTTCCAAACATTCCAGAAGTTTCTTCATTGATGTTCATAAATGTTGTACATTGATTAGGTAAATTTGTTATTCTATCATTTTTAATAATCATAGAAAAACCAAGATTTTCCTTCATATCCATTATTTTGTTTATTGCATCTAAGTGTCTGCATGATGCTATATCATCTGTTATTATTAGGTAATAGCAATTAAACTTTTTATAAGCAAATTCATCTAACTGTTGAGCACCATTTGCATTCTTTTTTCCATCAGGATTAAGTGCATTTTCTCTTTCACTAATGACATTTTCTAAGTAACTAGCAATCTTTTTCTTTTCATCTATTGTTGCTGCAAAAAATCTTCGTGTTCTAGAGTTATCCCAGCAATGAGGTAGAAATTTTATAAAATCCCAATCTTTAGCATGTGCTTCACTTGTAAGAACTATGATTTTTAATTCACTATAGAGATGGAAAGTCATGATTTGTAATAATATGCTTTCAAAGAAAGGTTGTAAAATGCCATAGTTTCCGACAATTGCAGAAATTCTATTTTTTAAGAAAGAAAAATTTAAAGGTGCTTCTTCCACGTAATTAAACTTTTTTACTAAATCGTTTAGTTCATCTTTTAATACATCATCTTTTACAGAGAAATCTTGTTCATCATACTCAATATCTATATCTGGTTGAATAAAACCAATTCCTATTCTAGCAGTTAGGAAATCGTCATCTTCAATGGTTCTTTCCCACAAATTTCTCTTTCGTTGATAAATTATTTGTTGACATTGTTCCAAGCTAACATTATTTTCTAGTAGAATTTGTTTTTGGTTGGATATGATATCTAATATATCTTTTTCTTTTTTATCCAAGTATTTTCTATATGATCTAATTCTAATTAATTCTCTTCTTTTATTTTCCTTTTTACTCCATTTTCTAGTAACTGTAGGCCACAATAAAGAACTTACCATTGTTACAGCTGTTAAAATCAATGTAGGTATTGAAGCCGATAGTGTTTGATTTCCACTTGCGACATTTGTAAGTGTTGTAAACATACCAATAATAGACGATAACATCATTGTAAGTTGTGGTCCGATAGTTAAAATTGCTGGTTGAATTTGTTGTGTTTGACTTTCAGGTGGTGATGTTAATTTAATCTTTTGATGAGTTACTGAAGTTTTAAATCTAGGTGATCTTAAAAATTGGTCTTTGGCATCAAAAGTTTCAAATTCTGTTTGTAAGGCAAAAGATTCTTTCTTTACTTCTTGAGAAATTGGTTGCCTTTTTTCAAAACAATCATTATTTAATGTAAGTTGATTAGTTTTCACCGAATTCATTAATATAATGAAATCACATAAGCAGACAATCTTAAGTCCATAAAGATAGACTACATCACCATGATTAAGTCTTTTTCTTCTGGCTAGTCTATCATCTACAAAAATGTAGGAATTATTTGCACATTCAATATACCATCTATCTTTATCGTGGGTTAAAGTTGCATGTAATGGACTAATAAATGTTGAATTATAGCATATATCTGAAGTGGCTGCATTACCAATTGTTATTTTATTTTTTTTAGGTTTTAATTCAAGGGCATTTAGTTCTATTGTTGGAGATGCAACTAGTACGCTTACACTACCATCGATTGTATTTTTTATTATAAATTGAGAGTATTCTTCTATTTTGGCTTTTTTTACAAAATTATCGCCATAGCTTAGAATATAATTTTGATTTGGATATACAACCCAGTTATTTTCTTCTGCAGCAATGTATCCGATAGTTGTACCAGCATTATCTTTTATTAGATAATTTCCCTCAATACTGCTGGGTAATGGTATTTTAAAAATTTTGCTATTTTTTATTCCTACTATTATCACTCTAAGCACCCTCTATTTTATTTTATTATATCATTAAAAAAATTACTTAACAATCATATATTGATTTATTTAGGCTATTCTTATATAATTTATTTATATTATGGAGGCTATATGGAAGGTATTATAGAGATAGTTAAAAACTTATTATTTATCTTTAATATTTATTCCATTTTTTGTGGAATTATATTTATAATATCTTTGTGGAAAATATTTAAAAAAGAAAATATTCCTCCTTACTATAGCTTAGTTCCATTTTATAATCTTTATAAATATTTTAAAATTTGTAATTTACCATTTTGGATAATTTTTATACCAGTTGTAAATGTTATTTCTCTATATTGTTCTACATATGTTATTACAAAAAAATATAGATGTAAAAGATGGCAATCTGTTTTATCAGTTTTTTTTCCATGGATATTTATGCCCTATATAGCTTTTTCTAAAAAAAGGAACATTGATTTTGTTGTTGACGATTGTTATGTAAAAAATGTTAACGATATTGATGCATTAGAAAAAAGATTAGAAAATGATTTAACAGATATAGAGTATGAATTTAAGAACTCCAAAGTTGATAGAGATAGGACAAACGTCGAAGAATCTAAGGATAATAATTTTATCGATAATGTAGAAAGTAATATTCTTAGTGATGAATACGTTTTTGATGATGTTGAAGAAATTAAAGAAAAAGACGTAGTCTTACCTTCAGCTGATGATTTTGATAACAATGAATTTATCGAACTTAATGATGATTTTGATATTAATAACATTTCATTGGAAAATGTTGATAAACTTGAAGAAAAAATTGCAACAGATAATTCCGTTGAAAAAAAGATTGAAACTACTATTAAGGAATATGAAAATGTTGCTCCTACTAAAGAATCTATTGCTTTTGGAGGAAAAGATAAAAACGAAAATGTTGACTCTGTTCAAACGAAAAATGATGAATTAAAATGTAGTAGATGTGGCTCATCTCTTGTTGGTGCGAACGGCTTTTGCCCTGGTTGTGGAATGAAAATATAATAAATAAAAATTACGAAATATTTCGTAATTTTTTTATCTGTTTAATATTATTTTTTTATATATTTACCCTTTATATATATCTATATTCGAAATAACATCGTATACAGCTGATGCTTCATCAGCTTTAGATGATTTATTTTCATAAACGTATTGAAGTACTTCATAACATGCTTCTATTAATTCGGAATTCTTTGTAATTAAATCTTGTTTCTTTTCTGCTAAAGCTGAAGTAATTTGTTCAATTTGTGTTGTAGTTCCGGTGTTTTCACCCATTTTTGTTTTTAATGTATTTAAAGAACTAATGATTCCATCTATGTCTGTTCCACACTTTCTAACTTGATTATTAACTGCTACAAAGTGATCTCCAGCATTTTCCTTTATTTGAAATGTTTTGAAACTATCTCTAGGATCAAAACCTGAAACACTTTGTGGGTAGCATATTTCATAGTCGCTTGGTATGTAAGTTCCTGTGCTATAATCTGTTGATGAATTATTTGTAGTAGCAGGTCGCTCGTGATTGGTAGATAATCTATCATTTGTTACAGCTTTTCTTTCGCCCGTTACTTGAGCTTCAGTATTTTTTAAATTATCATTGACTGCCACTTGAGAAGTTGTTTGTTTTCCTGCAAGCACTTCTTCCAAAGCTGCTTGATCTTCTGATTCAAATAATACTGCGTTTGCACCATTTTCTGATGAAGTAGTTGTTCCACTTAAAGGTACATTAGATGGCATCCCATTTCTTCCGGAATTTGTATTAGGAGTTGATGATCCGTTTGATGCTGTAGAGTTTTCACCTGATGGTATACTTGATGGCATTCCATTCCTTCCTGCATTTGCATTAGATGATGAAGAAACTCCAACATTGGAATTGCTTGAAGAAGATCCAATTGTAGAATTATTTATATACTCATTATTAATAGTTATCTTTTGACCTGGAACTATTTGATCAGCGTTACTTATATTGTTATCGGCAGCTACTCGATTGTACATTTCACTGGTTCCATCGCCAGTTAAATTATAAAGTATATCTGATAGTGTGTCTCCCTCTTTAACAACGTATTCGTATTCGTTTTCCATTATCTCACCAACTTACTATTTGCTATTATATAATATATCATTTATTAGTTGCAATTACATTATTTTTTAATTTTTAATTAATTTTTATACATATATTTGTAAATTTATTATATTATATTTATATAAGATATTTATATAAGGTGTAAGATATTTGCTTGCATTTTAAAAAATATATGTTATAATTAATGAGTAATTTGAATTTGGATGCAATCTCATACGGGAGATGCGCTCATAGCGCAATTGGATAGAGCGTTAGACTACGGATCTAAAGGTTAGGGGTTCGACTCCCTTTGGGCGCACCAGTATCGAGAAGTAGCACAGCTTGGTAGTGCATTTGGTTTGGGACCAAGGGGTCGCAGGTTCGAATCCTGTCTTCTCGACCATTTTTGATTACAAAAAGAGTCAATAATTTGGCTCTTTTTTTATATTCTTGCTTCCCCTTTTATTTTCTCTTATTTGATTTTTTCAAATAGTTTTTCTATGTGCTCTTCTTTTATTCTGAAACTTGTACCTCTATCATGTATTTCTCCTATACGTTCACCTCTTTTAATAATTCCTATGTGAAATGATACACATATGATACCTAGCTCAATTAATTTTAAAAATGTTTCGAAATCCTTTAATTTGTAAAAATCTATTGTTTTATAGTGATAATATACTTTCCCCTCAGTATATTTTTTTGTGGCTGTAACCAGCGCTAAGTATTTAAGTTTTCTATTTAACATTTTATTCAATTCATCAAAGTCCCAATAAACATAATTTTCAATCAGTTCCATATTCATATTAACTATTTTTAGTAGTACCTTCCTTTTATTATAATCAACATTAAGACCCATTAAATATTTTCCAGCAATACAACTTAAATAACTTCCATATATTGTTGCATTAAATGTTTTATACTGTTTCATAGATTTATCAGGATAGCCATAAGTTCTTAATATCCTTTTTATTTCAAATTCTTCTCTTCCTTTAGGAGTTTTATTAAATAATGTTGTATGATAAATACTATTTTGTAATCTTGTTTTTATTTCAATACCATGAAAATCAGGATTACTTGTTCTGTCCTCATCTTTACCTAACAGATCTTCAAATGTTTTTCCTATCCCAGTCGATCCGCCTCTTGTTGTCTCAACGTATCCCAATTTCCTCGTTTCATTAAACTTTTTTAGCAATAATTCCATTGATTCATTCATTTTTATTCCTCTTTCTTTAACATAATGTTTGCTATACTATCAGCAATATAGGAAAAAATTTGTCGAATAAAAATTTTTACTGCATAAAATTTTGATATATGATATAATTTATATAGGTGATAGAATGAGTACAGGATGTATTTACAACATAGATCTAAAAACCAGCAGTAATGAAACAATTTCTGTATCATCTGATTACTTTGATCATTTTTTTATTGCTAATTTAGATGATAATGGAGATGAATCAACATATAATATAATCGACAACTCTTCAGAATTAGGAGCAAATTTTTTTATGATAAAAATACTGGATGATTTTGCAAGTGAAGAACATGATCTTTATAAAAGGCTAGCAAACAAAAAAGATATCGTCGAAATAAATTTATCTTTTACAAATGGAAATAGACAAGCATTTGTAATTCCTAAAAAAAGAGTTGCTAATAATGGTGTTATGGAAAACAAGTATGAAGAGATTTATAAGCTAGATGATGGCTTTGGAATAATTGTTACTGATAAAAATTTAAAATATAAAAAGGAACTATTTGCTTAGTTTCTTTTTTTAGGCAATGAAAAAAGCAACGTTTTAATGTTGCTTTTATATTCAAAATGGTGTCCCGTTGGGAATTCGAATCCCAGACCCTCTGATTAAAAGTCA
>CAZWST010000020.1:0-25191 GCA_964636965.1 uncultured Muribaculaceae bacterium | reverse complement strand
TGTTGATAGATTTAATTCTAAGTACTTAATTGTATTAAATGATGAAGAGTTAAAAGAAAATAAAGTAACAATTAAAGATAATAAAACAAAAGAAGAAGAGAGTGTTAATATTAACGATTTAGTTGACTACTTAGATATGCATATGTAAAAAGATAAGGAAGATAAATATGGAAAGAATATTAATTAATGAATTAAAAGAAAATGAACCATCCAAAATATCAGGATGGGCAGAAGTCATAAGAGATACAAAATATATGATATTTGTTATCATGAAAGATAGAAGCGGAACTATTCAAGTTTCAATTGACAAAGAAAAAAATAAAGATATAGTTGGGTCCTTAAATAACATACTTGCTCACTCAGTATTATCATTTACTGGCTCTATGGTAAAAAGTGAATATGTAAAACAAGGTGGGAAGGAATTTATTCCTGAATCTGTTGAAGTTCTTTCAAGTGCTGATGCAATACCAATTGATGAATCAGCTAATATAGATACAAGACTTGATTATCGTTGGATTGATTTAAGAAGTGATAAAAACAATTTAATGTTAAAAGTACAAACAGCGTTTGTTGATGGTATGCGTGAGTTTTTGATTAATGAAGACTTTACGGAAATTCATACACCTAAATTAATTGCTACCGCATCAGAATCTGGAAGCGATGTCTTTGAAGTTAAATACTTTGATCGTAAAGCTTATTTAGCTCAAAGTCCACAATTTTATAAACAAATGGCTATGGCTGCTGGAATTGAACGTATATTTGAAGTTGCTCCAGCTTTTCGTGCAGAAAACTCAAATACCAATAGACACACTACAGAATTTACTTCATTTGATTTAGAATTTTCCTACATTGACTCATTTGAAGATGTAATGGATATGGAAGAACGTCTACTAGTTGCTGGACTTACTCGTGTTAAAGAAAAATATGGAAGTGCTATTAAAGAAACATTTGGAGAAGATGTAATTATTCCAACTCGTCCATTCCCAAGAGTTAAACTAAATGATTTATATAAAGAACTTGAAAAGAGATATGGATATAAGATACCTGAACATGATATTGGAGATATGAATGCTGAAGCTGAAAAACTTACTAGCAAATATGCTATGGAAGAATTTGGCCATGAATTTATCTTTGTAACAGATTTTACTAAAACAAAAAGAGCATTCTATCATATGAGAAAAGATGATATTCCTCAAGGATATGACCTTATCTGGAAGGGAACAGAAATAACAACTGGAGCTCAAAGAGAGCATCGTTATGAATTAATAAAAAAACAAGCTGAAGAAAAAGGATTAGGTAAGGATGTTGAATTCTATATAGAATTCTTTAAGTATGGATGTCCACCACATGGCGGATTTGCAATCGGTGTTGACCGTTTAACTATGTTACTTTTAGGTCTACCAAGTTTAAAAGAAGAAATGTTTATCTTCCGTGGACCATCAAGACTAACTCCATAATAATAGATAATAGAAAGGATTAATTATGAATAAATATAGAACACATTTAATATCATCTCTTACAGAAAAAAATGTAGGAGAAAAAATAGTTATTTCTGGTTGGGTAGAAAATATACGTGACCATGGTGGAGTTTTATTTCTAGATTTAAGAGATGAAACTGGAACAATCCAAACCGTATCAAATGATGATGATATGTTTAAAGGAATTGCCAAAGAATCTGTAGTTAGATTAAGTGGAGAAGTAAGAGTTCGTGAGGAAGGAACAGAAAATGCTCGTTTAACAACAGGTAACATTGAATTTGTAGTTACTTTGCTTGATGTTTTAGGTCCATCACTTCATGAATTACCTTTTGATATAATGACATCAAAACAAACAAAAGATGATGTAAGATTAAAATATAGATATTTAGATTTAAGAAACGAATCTGTAAAAAATAATATACGTCTTCGTTCAGAAATACTTCATTTCTTAAGAAATAAAATGTATGATTTAGGATTTACTGAAGTCCAAACTCCAATATTAACTGCATCATCACCAGAAGGTGCAAGAGACTTTGTTGTACCATCAAGACTTTTTAAAGGAAAATTCTACGCACTTCCACAAGCACCACAAATATATAAAGAACTTTTGATGGTTGGTGGCTTAGGAAAATATTTTCAAATTGCTCCATGCTTTAGAGATGAGGACGCAAGAGCTGATAGAACTTTAGAATTTTATCAATTAGATTTAGAAATGTCATTTGTTGAAGAAGATGAAGTATTAAGTATAGGGGAAGAAATCTTTTATGATACATTTAAAAAATTCTCGAGTAAAGAAGTTTCAAAACCTCCATTTAGAAGAATAGCATATCGTGACGCTATGGAAATGTACGGAACAGATAAACCAGATTTGAGAAATCCATTAATTATAAAAGATGCAAGTGAAGTGTTAAAAGATACGACATTTGGACCATTTAAAAATTCTTGCATAAAAGTAATTGTAGTTGATAATATTGGATCATACTCTAATTCATGGTTTAATGAAGTAGTAGATTACGCATCTTCTATTGGTATGCCTGGAATAGGTTATATCACACTTATGGAAGATGGCTCTCTTAAAGGACCAATCGACAAATTCTTAAGTGATGATGAAAGAAAGAATTTAATTAATGAATTTGGAATGACTACTAACTCAGTAATGTTCTTTATAGCAAATAAAAAACTAAGTGTTGCTCAAAAATTTGCTGGACTTATTCGTGATGAATTAGGAAGAAAACTTGATTTAATGGATAAAAACAAACTTGAACTATGTATTATAAATGATTTTCCAATGTTTGAATTAAATGATGTTACTAAAAAGTATGAATTCTGTCACAATCCATTTAGCTTACCTCATGGTGGAATTAAAGACTACGAAGAAAAAAGCCCTGAAGAAATACTTGCATATCAATATGATTTTGTCTGCAATGGAAATGAAATGGCTAGTGGGGCAATAAGAAATCATGACTTAGACTCTTTAGCTAAAGGATTTGAAATAGTAGGTTATACAAGAGAAGAAGTTGAAACTCGTTTTAAATCAATTTTTACGGCATTCAAGTATGGTTGTCCTCCTCATGGCGGTATGGCTCCTGGAATAGATAGAATAATCATGCTTATTCAAGATGAGCCAAATTTAAGAGAAGTACAAGCATTCCCAACAAGTGCGAGTGGAGCTGACTTAATGATGGGTTCTCCTAGTACTTTGACACAAGAACAATTAAATGAACTTGGAATAAAATTTGAGATGGATGGTGAAACAAATGACTAGTGAATTTACTCAAGCAACAGTAGATAAACTTGCAGATTTATTACTAATTGGTTTAACTGAAGAAGAAAATAAAATGGTCTTTGAAGAATTCGAAATAATTGATTCTAATATCAATAAAATAAATGAAATTGAAGGAATAAAGGATGCAAAACCAATGACTCACACTTTAGATGATTTTGTTATAACTTTAAGAGAAGATGTAGCAGATGAATCTATTCCAGTTAATGAGTTGCTTTCAAACTGTGATGATGAGGATGATGGATGTGTATCTGTACCAAAGGTGGTGGGATAATGAAATATATGAATTTAAGTATAACTGAACTACACGAAGCTTTAAAAAGTGGTGAAGTTACATCAAAAGAACTTATTCAAGAATCACTAGATTTATCTCACAAACTACAAGAAAAATGTAATGCTTTTGTAACTATAATGGATGATGCAAAAGAAACATGTGTTACAGATGATTTATTATCAGGAATCCCTTTTGGAGTTAAGGATAACTATTCAACTAAAGGAATTCTTACAACTGGATCATCAAATACTTTAAAAGATTATGTTCCATTCTTTAATGCAACAGCATATGAAAATTTAATTAAAAAAGGAGCCATTGCTGTAAATAAAACAGCTATGGATGAATTTGGTTTAGGTGGAACAGGAACAACAGCACATACAGGAGTACAAAAAAATCCATGGGATTTATCTCGTATGTGTGCTGGATCTTCATCCGGATCTGCTGCTGCTGTTGCTGCTGGAGTTTATCCTTTTGCTTTAGGAAGTGATACTGGAGATTCAATTCGTAAGCCAGCTGGCTTCTGTGGAATTGTCGGATATAAACCAACATATGGTATGATTTCTCGTTATGGATTATTCCCATTTGCATCTAGTTTAGACCATTGTGGTGTTTTAACAAGAAGTGTAAAAGATGCTGCAATAGTGGTTGATGCAATGAAAGGAATAGACGAACTTGATATGACTACTTGGGATTCAAGTTCAATAAATCTAAATAAAGATTTAAATAAAGATGTTAAAGGTAAAAAATTATTTTACATAAAAGAATTATGTGATTTAAGTAACTATGAAGATGTATCCGATGAATTAAAAGAACATCTAACAAATTTCCAAAAAACTATTAAAAAATGTGAAGATTTAGGAATGACTGTTGAAGGTGTCAGTATCGATTCTAAACTAATACGTGCAATACCTTCTGTGTATCAAGTAATATCATGTGCAGAAGCAACAAGTAATTTATCTAATTTAACTGGTTTAATATTCGGACCAAGGGGAGAAGGAGATAATTATATTGAAATGATGAAAGATCACAGAACTAAAGGATTCTCTCCATTAATCAAACGTCGTTTAATAATTGGTTCATATGTATTACAAACAGAAAATCAAGAAAGATATTTTAAAAATGCTCAAAGAGCAAGAAGACTAATAGTTGATGCTATAAAAGAAGAGTTTAAAAAATATGATGCGATGATTTCTCCAGTTGGAAGTGGACCTGCTAAACACTTAGATGGTTCAAAAGAAATGTTAAAGGATGATACCCTTGCATTAGAAGATCAACTACAAATTGGAAATTTTGGAGGCTTCCCATCAATAACAATTCCAAATGGATTTGTTGACTCCCTACCAGTTGGTATAAATATCACAGGTAATTGCTATGATGATCAAAATGTCTTAAATATTGCTTATGCACTAGAAGATACAATGGAATATAAAGGTCAAATAGCACCTTTAATCGGAGGTGAAAAAGATGTCTAAATATAAAGTAACAATCGGACTTGAAATGCACTGTGAAGTATCAGAAACAAATTCAAAAGTATTTTCAAGTGCCAAAAACGGCTACAGTGATTCACCAAATGTCTTTATAAGACCTTTAGATATGGGATTTCCAGGAACTTTACCAGTTGTTAATAAAGAAGCTGTAAAGATGAGCTTAATGATGAGTGAAATTCTTAATTGTCGAAAGCCAGAATATATGTATTTTGAAAGAAAGAATTACTATTATCCGGATATGCCAAAGAATTATCAAATAACTCAAAATCCACCAGAAGAATGTGCTGGTATGGGTGGATTTATTGATATAATTAGAGATGACGGGTCAACTTTTAGAGTTGGAATAGATAATATCCATCTAGAAGAAGACGCTGCAAGAATGACACATCTTTATGATACCTCAATAATTGATTATAACCGTGCAGGAGTACCTTTACTAGAATTAGTAACTGAACCAGATATCCATTCAGCAGAAGATGCTGTATCATTTCTTGAATATATAAGAGCAATATATCAATATTGTGGTATTTCAGAAGCAGATTCGAAAAAAGGACAAATAAGATGTGATGTAAACGTTTCTATTTCTGAAGATGATTCTCTTGGAACTAAAGTAGAAATTAAAAATGTCAACTCTTTTGGTGGAGTATACGGAGCAATTGAATACGAAATAAAAAGACAATCAGAACTTAAAGATGCAGGTAGATATGATGAGGTGGAACAAGAAACACGTAGATGGGATGAAGAATCTGGGACTACTATTCGTATGCGTAGTAAAGTTGATGCAGAAGACTATAAATATTTTGTAGAACCAAATATTCCTAAAATAAAAATTACCCAAGAATGGTTAGATGAAATAAGAAAGAGTATTCCTGAATTACCATACGAAAGAAAAGCTAAATATATGAGTACTTATGGTTTATCTGATTATGATGCAGGAATACTTATTAAAGATATTAAAACTGCTAATTATTTTGAAAAATGCATTGAACTTGGAAATGATGCAAAAATAGTCGCAAACTGGATAACTGGAAATATTTTAGGATATATTTATAAATATGAAATAAATCTAGATGAGTTATACTTAACACCAGAAAGATTAAATGTCATATTATCTTCTATGCGTGATGGAAAGATTTCTTCAAAACAAGCTAAAGAATTATTCTTTATGACACTAGAAAGAGAAGAAGAACCACAAGATATCATGAAAAAAGAGGGAATAGAGCAAATAAGTGATGATGGCGCTATTACTTCTGTAATAATTGAAGTATTAAATGAAAATACTTCACAAATTGAAGAATATAAAAACGGAAAAACAAATATGTTTGATTACTTTGTTGGACAAGTTATGAAAAAAACCCGTGGTCAAGCAAATCCAGTTAAAGTAAAAGAAGTGTTAACTAATGAACTAAGTAAGAGATAATCTCTTACTTTTTTAGTGATTTTTAATGTATACTATGATAGTATTACTATAGAGTAGGAATAAAAAGAGGAGCGTAAATTATGAAAAAATATTTTAAGTTACTAGTTTTATTAATTATCTGTTTAATACCAATTAATACATACGCATACAGTTTATCTTGTGATAATTTTACTCATAAAGTTGGAGATGTATTTTCATGTAAAATTACTGGAGACAGATCAACATATGATAAGTTATCTGGGACTATTACAAGTGATGATGCAATATCTTGTGAAAGAGCAAGTGTCTCCCCTGGCTTAGAGGTACTAGCAAGTAGTACGAATACTTACTTTAGTTTAAGTGGAACTACAAGCAGTAATGATTTAATAGTTTTAACATGTAAAGTTCTAACTAATCCAGAAGATACGATTAATGCAACAGTTTCTGTTACTGACTTTACTTACCATGAATCAGGTAGTGGAGTAGATGAAAAATCAGAGATTTTAAGAAGTGACTTTATAAAAATAGAGCACAAAGATGATGATACACCAGTAGATGACAAACCAAGAGATATATCTGATCCATCACTTCGTCCAAGAAGGCTTTCATCTAAAGAATTAAATATTACATTCTCACAATTTATTTCTGAATATTCCGTTGAAGTTTTATATGAAACTGAACAAATTGAATTTGATTATGAACTAAATGACCCAACTTCAACATTGAGAATAGAAGGGGACACTTCTTTAAAAGTAGGAAAGAATGTTATAGATGTATATATCACTAATTCACTTGGAAAAGAATCTTGTTATACTTTCTATATAGAAAGACTTGCAAGAGGAGAAAGTATCTATTATCCTGAAAGTGATTCGACTTTAAAATCAATGGTAATACCAGGGTATGCAATAAATTTTGATAAAGATAAATTAGAATATAATATTCATCTTACAAGTGAAGTAAACTCTGTAAATATAAATACAACAACAAATTATGAAAGAGCAACAACTTCAGTATCAAATACAGATAATTTAAAAAATGGCGACATAATAGTAGTAGAAGTTACAAGTGCTGATGAAACAAGTAAGACAACATACAGGATAAATGTAACAAAAGATGCTCCCAAAAAAGATTATACTAAACCAATTCTTTACGCATCTTTAGGTGTAGCTCTTGTTTTAGCAATTGCACTTTTTATCATAACAAATAACAAAAAGAAAACAGATCCTTTATTAAGCATAAAAACTAATAAAAGAAAAGTTAATAAAGGAAAAAACTTTGATAAATCTATTGTACCAGAATCTGAAAAATCAAGCGAGATTTTAAATAGTGAAGAAAGTCCTAATCAAATAAACACATTAAATTTAAATGATGCTACTATCACTGAACCAATCCAAACAGAGAAAGTTGTCTTAGATTCATTCAATCAAGTTAGTAGTACTTCCGAAAGTATTAATTTAAATACACTTAATACACAATCAGAACAAACAGAAAAAACTCTAACTCCCCAACCTAATGATAATGTAGTAAACAATATTCAAACAAATATAAATAATAACCAAGGGACTACTCCTCAAGTAAATAATTTACCAACAGAACAAATAACACAAAATCAAAATATAAATAATATAGATAACCAAAATAATCAAAATATGAATCAATAAATGCAACTAGTAAGGTTGCATTTTTGTATGCATTTTATTATAATAAAGAAAAATGGGAGGGTTTATGAAATATTATTTAGGGTACAGCAACAATTATACATATAAACCAATTATTAGTGAAAAAATTGGTGATAATCTTAAAAATATAGTTGAATATACAACCTCATTTTCTTCTATAAGTAAAATAAAAGATACGTTAGTAAAAGAAGGACTAATACCAAATAGAGGTGTTAGAATTGATTATGTAATTGCTAAGGGTCCAAAGAATAATAAAACTTACCATACTCTAAACTCGACAAATGAAATATATACTTCTGATTCAAAAAAGTTCTTTGAGCCAAGTTCATTAAAGATGACTATTGATAGTGAAATAGACAGTCCTGATTTTGTTGTCTTATTAAACTCTAAGTACATAAAAAAGTATGGATACGTTAATAGTATATTTTCTTATCTTCGAAGTTTAGATGAAGAAACTCTTAAAAGTGTTTTAGTTAATCTATCAAAAATATGCTTATCTAGTAAAACAAAAGACGCAATAGAAGATACTATATCTTTTCTTGATAGAAATTCTTGTGCTGTAAACTATAATGAATTAAGTATTTATCTTGAATCTATTATAGTTAGTATAAAAAATGACCCATACGATGTAACTAATTCTTTTACATTTTTTAAAAAATATATAAACTTTAGACCAATACCAGCAATGAATTATCTATATAGATGTTTACTTATAACAATAAATGAAGAAACTAATATTGATGGATATCTAGATCCACATGAGGAGTTAGAAACTAAAGAAAGCGTTATTACAAAATTCTTTAATGAAATAGTTTATGATTTTGATTATGTAAAAAAAGAATTTAAAAAAGAAAACGGCAAAAGAAAAATTAACTACCGTGAAATGTTTGATTTAGGAGCAATTGTTGAAGAATATTTTCGTAATTTATATGCTGACTATGTTGATTCTATGCAAGAAAATGTAAAAACTTATGTGGTAGAAGAACAAGACACAATAACTGATGATGAGGAAGAAGAATTTCTTGAAGAAGATGATTTTGAAAGAATGGGGACATCTTCAGAAGAGAATGGTTATAATTTAAGAAGAAGAGAGGATTAATTTGGATAATTACATAGATGAATTTATTGATTATATGCGTATACAAAGGAATTACTCAGATAATACAGAAGTAAATTATTCTATTGATTTAGAAGAGTATAAGGACTACTTAAACAAAAAGCATATAAACTTTAAAACAATAACATATAAAGAAATAAGTCTTTTTACAAAATATTTAAAAGAAGAAAAAAAGTTTGAACCTTCTAGCATCAATAGGCACCTTTCTTCATTAAGAAGTTTTTATAATTTCCTTTTAAATAAAGAAGTTATCAAAACAAATCCCTTTAAACTCGTAAATGGACCTAAGAAAGCAACTAAACTACCAAATTATATGAAATATTCTGAATTTGAAGTTATGTTATCAGCTTGTGGTGATGATGAATTAGGAGTAAGGAATCAAGCTTTACTTGAATTATTATTTGCAACAGGTGCAAGAATAGGTGAAATAATGAATATTAAAATAGCCGATATTGATTTTAATAATCAAGAAATTAAGGTATTAGGTAAAGGTAATAAAGAAAGAATATGCTATTTTAATGAACACGCATCAGCATCTTTAAAAAAGTATATTAATACATCTCGCTCCGTTTTATTAAAAAATAAAAAAAGTGACTATTTATTTATAAATCATATTGGTGGAAATTTAACTGATAGAGGAGTTAGGACAATATTAGATTCCATAATAAAAAAAAGTTCACTAAACACTAAAATAACACCACATACATTTAGACATACATTTGCAACAATGCTTTTAAATGAGGGATGTGATTTAAAAAGTGTTCAAGAACTACTAGGTCATGTAAATTTAAGTACAACAAGTATATATACTCACATAACTAACGATAGAATAAAGAATATATATTTACATACTCATCCTCGTAGCAAAAAGTGAGTTCCTATTAAATTATCTTTAACATAATACATAACAGCATCTACATCATCATAGCTATCTTTTACAGATAAATTAATTGAATATAATACTTCTTCAATAATATTATTTGATGCTATATCGCCAAAAATTGCATCATTAAAATTAAGAAGTATTGATTTATCTAAAAGTTCGTAGTTAATTAATTTGGCTTCATAATTAATATAGTTTACTATATTAGAATTATACGCGTTTGAACTTTCAAGTTCATCTATTATTATTTCTATTTTCTCTTTATTTGAATTTTCATATTTAGTTACAGGAATATAGTATTTATATCCTGAATTGAGCGCTGGAAAGTAAATTGTGGTTGAGTTAACTTCATTTAAGGAATCAATGTCGTAAACTTTATTAATTTTATATGTTCTATCTATTATAGATGGGACTTTTTTTAATGAATGAGGTAATTTTTGTAAGAGTACATGATCAACTTTAATGGTAATTGATGCAATATTTTCTATCTCAGTAATACTATAGACAAGCGCTTCTATCAGTTTTTCTTCCAAATTTTCTTCAATATCTAAAAAGTTTCTTGAAAAATCAAGAGTAGCATTACTATCTGTAACACTTACACTTAATAGTTTAGTTCCTTTTGGAATAATTGGATTAAAACCTTTTCTAATATGGTCATTATTATCGGTTATGGTTAATAGTTCAATTATTTCTTTAATTACCTCAGTATCGTCTTTAGCGTTGTAAACAACATCTAGCCTTGAAAGAAAATTATTATCATCTAACATATATATTATTCCTTTATTAATCGAAACAGACTCACTCACTTGTTTTTGGGTTGGATAGATTCTGAGTATTTCGATAATTATCAAACACAATATTAATATACTAAAATTTCTAATAATTTTTCCTCTAAGCATATAGCACCTCAGTAAAATATATGCAGATAACAAAAAAATAAGCCACTTAAGGCTTATTTTATAACTAATTCTCCCATTTTTATTAATTCAATAATGGCTTGATATCTTGTATTAACTTCTAATTTCTGCATTACATTAGAAATGTGATTTCTAACAGTTTTATCACTAATGTAAAAATCTTCAGCAATTTCTTTGCTATTCTTTCCTTTAATTAATTCATCAAATATTTCTTTTTCCCTTGTTGTTAGAATTTGATTCATGATAGTACCTCACTTTCATAATACCTACTATATAATATGAAAGATAGTTATTTATTGTTTATTCAAACTTAACTGTAACATAATAAGATTCATCAGTAGTAGCATTAACAAAAGATATTATATCATTAGCTACGCTAACTGATTTTTCTTTATTAGCAATAACAACTTTTAAGTTCTTATCATTTATCGAAACAAAAGAATTAATTTTAAAGTTATCATTAATTGTTTTTTCTAACTTATCTTCAGATACTTTATTTGCATTTAGTAATTTAATTTTTTCATAAGCATCATTTTTTTCTTCCAAAGATTTATTAGAATCTAATAGCACTTCTTGAAGTGTTTGAAGAGTTTTTTCATTTTCTTCATCTTTATTAATTCTCATAGCTGTTATTGCTTCACTTTCTGAAATTTGAATTGTTTCTTCCTCTTTGTTATCTTTATTTGAAGAAAAAACAGACGTAGACAGTTGATTAGGAGCAGGAATAGCAACATAGTAAACTGCGAGAACAAGAATAATACTTGATAAGGTTAAGAACCATAATTTTGATTTGTTTATCATTAAATTTCCTCCATTACTGTTAAATAATATGAAAGAATTAGATAATTATACTAAATAAATAGAAATAATATTTTTATCATTTTAAGGACAACTCTAAACATAAACAAATTCCTTTCTAAATCTCCATCTCTCATAATATATATTAACTCATTAACCCCTGATTACTTTATAAATTAAAAAAACAAAAAAATTAATTAAAAATTTTTAAAATAAAAAGTAAATGATAGTAAATAAGGTAAAAAGATATATGAAGGGAGGAAAAGAATATAAAAAAATCAGTAGTCTATCAAGAAGAAATAAGCGATTGCGGAGTTTCATGCCTTTTATCTATTATTAGATATTATGGTGGTAATGCGAATCTTGAAAACTTACGAATGGATTCTAATACTACAAATAAGGGTGTTACTGCTTATGATTTAATAGAATGTGCAAAAAAGAATGGTTTTAATGCCTCAGGATACAAAGATAATGATATTACTAAATATAAACTTCCTTGTATCCTACATATAAATATAAATCAATCTCTATCTCATTTTGTCGTTTTATATGAAATAAAAAAGAATACCCTTACAATTATGGATCCTGCAAGAGGTTTAATGAATGTAAAAAAAGATGAATACTTAAAAAGTTTCACCGGAAATTTAATCATTTTAGAACCGCGTAGTAGTCTGCCTAAAAAGAAGAATAAAAATATAATAAAAAAAGAAATAGTTGCCCAATTAAAAATAAACCACCATTACTTAGTAAAAATTATCTTTATAGAAATATTATTTATTCTTCTTAGTATAGTTAGTAGTTATTATATAAGAATTTATAAATATAAAGATTATATATTAATCTTAAGTATAGCGTTTATATTAATAAATATACTAATTGAATATTTTTCATATTTAATATACAAAAAGACAATAACTCTTGAAAATAGTATTAATTCAAACTTATCAGACAACTTTTTTAATCATATTTTAAGTCTCCCTTTAAAATATTTACATTTAAAAGATCCAGGAGAAATAGTTAAAAGAGCAAATGAAAATGATCTCATCAATGAAATAGTTTTAGAGTCATCTCTATCAATAACCATTAATATCTTAATTACATTAAGTATTATTCCGTTTCTATATGTAATGGATAAATATACTCTTTTAGTAGTATTAATAGAGGTTATATTTATTTCGTTTGCATCATCATTTATCATTAAGAAATTAAAAAGAAAGTCAAGAGATGCAATTGATGCAAGTACGGAATATAATAACATTTTAATTGATGGAATATATTCGTTAACGAGCTTAAAACATTCAAAAGGAGAATTATATTTTAAAGAAAGGATGAAAAACAATCTAAACGACAGACTAATAAAAGAGAAAGACTATAGCATGTATTTAAAAAAATATGAAACTATTAAATCTTCTATATTAGCTTTCGTAAGGGTATACATAAATATATATTTAGTATCAAAAATATATAATAACACTTTCTCATTTGAAAACTTAATAATAATTGATGCCCTCATTGAGATAATCATAAATTCTACTTCAAATATTATTTCATCTTTGATGGAACTAGTATTTGTAAAAAATCTGTTTGCTAAAGCTAATGATTTTTACAACATTGAACCCACCAAAAACTCCAATAAGCAAAAATTTGTTAATGGAGATATTGAATTTAAAAATATAACTTATACATATCATAATAACTATCCTATAATAAAAAATTTTACTACAACTATAAAAAAAGGTGAAAAGGTAATAATCAAAGGTAGAAGTGGTACTGGAAAGTCAACCCTTTGCAAAATGCTTTATCAAGAAATAGATGAATATGAAGGACAAATAAAAATATCCGGAAAAGATATAAGAAAAATAGATGAGTTAGATTATCACAATAATGTTATTTATTCATCACAAGTAGAAAGAATCATTAGTGGTTCTATAAAAGATAATATTCTTTTAGGTAAAAATATAAGTGATGATGAATTTTCTAGAATAACTGATCTTTGTAAAATTAATAACATTACCAAGAAAAAATCTTTTGGAATCAACACACCATTATACAGTGGTGGAGAGGAATTATCTGGTGGAGAAAGGCAATTAATTATTCTCGCAAGAACTTTAGCTCTAAACTTTGAGATTCTTATTCTTGATGAAACACTTTCTGAAGTAAATGATGAACTAGAGGATGAGATACTTCAAAATATCTTTAATTATTATAAAGATAAGACAATAATTTATGTTACTCATAAAAATAATAAAAACTATTTTAAAAGGATTATAAATGTATAGAAAGGAGAAAATAATGGTACTAGAAAATAAAGAATTAATGAGTATTTCCGGAGGAGGATTTAAATATGGAATTGCTGCCATAGTTGGTGGAATTATTACATTCTTAATCGGAGTAGTTGATGGCTATTTAAGACCATTATCATGCAATTAATGAAAGAAAGTAATGATGATCTAATATTAGTAGTTGGTGGTGGAATTTCTGGAACACTTATAAATTCATTTGTTAAAGCAGCAACATTTATCCTAGAATTAGGTAGAGCTGTTGGAAGTGCAATAAGAAATGCCAGATCCGGTATTAAATGTAGATAAAACATAAAAAGGCTTTAGGCCTTTTTATTATGCATTAATAAGGAAAAAAACTAATTTTTATAATAGAGTTAATGTTTTTTTATAAAGAAGATACTATTTACATCAAATCAAAAAAATGATATCCTAACTATAAGGTAGGTGTATAGGATATGAAGAAAAGGAAATATCTAATTGGAGGTTTGATTTGCTTCCTTTTAATTGGTTTTGCTGCTATAACAACAACACTCATATTAAATGGAAACGTTAATATTGGATTTAACGAATCAGACTTTGGGATTTACTTTAGTAAATCAATTTTAGATTTAACTGATGTATCTAAAGAAACAATCTCGTCTGATGGTCAAACAATTGATTTTAATGCAACGTTAACTGAAGTTAATAAGGCAACAGAACTAGATTATGAAGTAACGAACTCTAGTAAGAATTATGATGCAAAAGTAAGTATAGAGTGTAGTTTTCAAAATGAAGGTTCAACTATAAATTTTGACGAACTAGTTTCTATGGAATACTTAAACAATGAGGATATAATTCCTGCAAGATCTAAAGGTACTGGTCATGTTTCTTTAAAACTAAAAAAAGCAATTACCGAAGATATAACTACAAAATTAAAGTGTAATTTAAACTTTGAACCGGTAGAAAGAGAAGAATTAGGAGAAACATCGGATGATATAAATAATAATTCACTATCCGGTTATTTAATTGATGAGAATAGAAAACTATTACCAAATAAGAATTTAGTTGTTTTAAAAGATGAAAATGCCTATATCACTACAAATGAAGAAGCTTTTTTAACTATAGGTGGATTAGATGTTGATATTTATGATATATATATAATTGAAAATAAAACAATTGAAGAAATAAAAAATATGACTAATGATCAAATAAAAGATATAGCATTAACAAAGGCAAAATTTACTCATAGTAGTAAGCAAATTACATTTGATAATGGTTATAAGATAGTTAATGAATTAGATAAACACACTGTTAACTTTGACCCTAATGGTGGAAGCGTATCTTCAGCCAAAAAAGAAGTAGTTTACAAAAAACCATATGGAGAACTACCTAAACCAACAAGAGATAACTATGTTTTTATAGGTTGGTATACCGACAGAGATGCTGGAGATGAAATTACTAGCACAACTAAAGTAGAAACTAATGAAGACCATACATTATATGCTCACTGGGAAATTAGTGACCTTCTTGTTGATGTGGTATCAAATCTAGCCAAAACAGATACAACTAATTTATCCTATGATGAAACGAATGAAAATAATATAAGATATATTGGTACGAATCCAAGTAACTATGTTTCATTTAATGGAGAACTATGGAGAATTATCGGTGTCATGAATGATGTTGAGGATTCAACTGGGACAGTAGCTAGACATGCGAAGATAATAAAAGAAGAAAAAATACCAAGTATGAGTTATGACAATACTGCAACATTAAGCAGAAGTGGTATAAATGATTGGAGTAAATCATCATTACAAGAAGTATTAAACAGTGGTGCATATTGGAATAGAACAAGTGGTACTTGCCCAACAGGTTCAAATGGTTACACATCAACTTGTGACTACACTGGAACAGGTTTAAAAAATGATGCTAAAAAGATGATAAGCAATGTAGTCTGGAAATTAGGAGCAATCCAAGGTACAACAACTACAACAAGAGATTTTTATAATGACGAAAGAGGAACAAAAGTTCCAGATAATCATGCAACTAGATGGACAGGAAAAGTTGGATTAATGTATCCAAGTGACTATGGATATGCCGTTGGTGGAGATGTAAGAGAAGAGGCTTTACTTACACCACTAACTAACTATGAAACTGAAGATGGAGTATCTTTTGCAGACTACAACTGGTTAAAATATGACTCATCCGAATGGACTATAACACCATCATTAACTGAAACTTTCCTAACATTCTATAAATCTGCTAATTTAGCTACTGCTAGTGCGACTAGTAATTATTTTGTTAGACCTTCATTACATTTAGGATCATATATCAAAGTTGTAGACGGAGATGGAACAAGAGAAAATCCATATATACTAGCCATAAACAATAACGTTAGATATAAAGTGAATTTTGATTCTAATGGTGGAACAAAAGTAGATACAGTATTAGCAGTAAGAAATGGAGAAAAATACGGAACATTACCAACAGTAGAAAGAGATAATTTAGTCTTTGAAGGATGGTATACAGAAAAAACTGGAGGAACTAAGGTAACTAGTACAACTACTGTAGATATTGGAGACAATCAAACGTTATATGCTCATTGGACAATTAGAGGCGTATTAAATGATGGAATATCTGAATTATCTAAAACAGATACAACTAATTTATCTCATGATAACACAAGTGAAAACAACTTAAGATATATTGGTACAAATCCAAATAATTATGTATCATTTAATGGTGAACTATGGAGAATCATTGGTGTAATGAATGATATAGAAGATGCTACAGGCATAACAGCAAGTCATGTCAAAATAATAAGAGAAGAAGGAATACCAAATTACTTTCCATATGACAATAAACCAACACCTCCACATAATTATGGAAGTAATGATTGGAGTACGTCAACATTACAAAAAATGTTAAACAGTGGTCCATATTGGAATAGAACAAGCGGAAAATGTCCAGCAGGTTCAAATGGTTCCACAACTTCATGTGATTTTAGTGATATAGGTTTAAAATCAGATGCCAAAAAAATGGTAAGTAATGTAACTTGGAAATTAGGTGGAGCAGAAAATCCGGGTCTTACGCCTTCAGCATTTTATGAAGCCGAAAGAGGAAATAATGTTCCAAGTAATCATGAAACTAAATGGATAGGTAAAGTTGGATTAATGTATGCAAGTGATTATGGTTATTCCGTTGATGATACTGATAAAAAGTCTTCAAAAATGGCATTAGGTGGATATGGTCAATATGATAACGCTAATTGGTTACGTTATTCATATAGTGAATATACTATTACTCCCGTTTCAAATACTGACTATTTATCATTTTATAAATCTTCCGGTCTTAACATACAACCTTCATCCTATACATTAACGATTCGTCCTTCAGTATACTTAAACTCTTATACTGAAATTACTGACGGTGATGGATCAAGAAATAATCCATACAAATTAGCATTGAATACAGATAGAAATTATGTAGTTGCATTCGATGCTACAGGAGGAGAAAAAGTAAATACTGTACTAACAGTAAAAAACAATACATCTTATGGAGAACTACCTACAACTAGCAAAGAAGGTTTTGAATTTGAAGGATGGTTTACAGAAAAAGATGGAGGAACTCAAATTACTAGCGAGTCTATAGTAGATATTGCTGATAACCAGCTATTATATGCTCACTGGGCATTAAGAGGAATATTAAAGGATGGAATAGAAGAAATAGCTAAAACTGATAAAACTAATTTAGCTGAAGATAAAACATCTGATAATAATACAAGATATATTGGGGCAGATCCTAATAATTATGTAAAATTTAATGACGAGTTATGGCGAATTATTGGTGTTATGAATAATATTGAAGATTCAACAGGAACAAAAGATAGCCACGTTAAAATAATAAGAGCTGATTCAATCGGAATCTATTCTTATGATAATAAACCAAGTGGAGTAGGATCATCTGTTTCAAGTGATGGAAGTAATAATTGGTCAGACGCAAGATTAATGACAACATTAAATAGTGGACCATATTGGAATAGAACAAGTGGAACGTGTTATAAAGGTAGTAGCTATAACGGTGGGACAGTAAACTGCGATTTTAGTGATAATGGTTTAACTTCCGAAGCAAAAAGAATGATAAGTAATGTCGTATGGAATTTAGGCGGTTTTTCAAGTAACAGCACTAGTGCACCAAGTAACTATTTTTATGAAGCTGAAAAAGGGAACTATGTTTTTGGAAACCATCAAGCAAAATGGACAGGTAAAGTTGGACTAATGTATGCAAGTGATTATAAGTATGCTGAAAATGCTGGCAACTGGTTATATAAAGAAGGAATAAACCATTGGACTATTACACCAACTTCAGATTATGGTCATAATGAATTTATTACTTATTCTGGTAATATAAGTATTACTTATGCGGCTCAATCATCATACGGGGATGTATTACCAACAGTATATTTAGCTCCTAATACTAGAGTAGTAGGAGGAAAAGGAACCCATGATGAACCATATGAATTAGCAATTAACGAAAATACTGAATATACATATACAGTAAATTTTGATGCCAATGGAGGAGAAGAAGTTAATACTGTATTAACTGTAACATATGGATCAAACTATGGTGAATTACCAATTCCAACAAGAGAAAATTATCATTTTGATGGTTGGTTTACTGAAGTAGATGGTGGAACGCAAATAACAAGAGATTCAGTAGTAGATGTAGCAGATAATCAAACTCTACATGCTCATTGGACAGTTAATGGACTTCTTAAAGATGTTATAAAGGGGTTAGAGGAAATCAATGATACAAATTTAGCTAAAGATGGTACAACAGATGATAATATAAGATATATTGGAGCAGACCCTAATAATTATGTAAAATTCAATGGTGAATTGTGGCGAATAATAGGTGTTATGAATAATATTGAAGATTCATCAGGCTCAAAAGATCGACATGTTAAAATAATAAGACCACAACCAATCGGAAACTATTCATGGGATAATAAAGGTTATGATGGAAGTAATGATTGGTCAGATGCAAAATTAATGGAAGTTTTAAATAATGATGGACCATATTGGAATAGCACAAAAGGAAAATGTCCTACTGGATCAAACGGACAAACATCGGATTGTGATTTCACTGATATAGGGTTAACCGCTAGAGCTAAATCAATGATTAGCAATGTGGTATGGAACATAGCAGGAAGTAATACTAGTTCTTCATATACATCGGCATTCTATACTGCTGAAAGAGGAACAAATCCAAGTAATGGCCATGCAGCAACATGGACAGGTAGTGTAGGATTAATGTATGCAAGTGATTTTGGATATGCTGTTGGTGGAAGTGTAAGAAAAACTTGCTTATCAAAAACTCTAGATAGATATGGTGGAGATTATTGTTATGATAATGATTGGTTAAATTTTAAAGGATTTACTCAATGGACATTAACGCCATATTCATATAATACCAGTAATGTATTCTATTTGGGTTCGTCATATGCTGATTTATATAGTAGTTATGCTTCTAACTCCTATAGTGTAAATCCAACTGTATATTTGGATACAAATACAAAAGCAGTAGGTGGTAGTGGAACTAGTGAAGATCCATATATATTAGAATTGAAAAACTCGTCTCTACCAAACCCAAGTACTTATATAGTAGATTTTGATGCTAATGAAGGTGAAGAAGTAAATACAGTATTAACTGTTACTACTGATGAATACTATGGTGAATTACCAACTACACAAAGAAAAGGTTATACTTTTAATGGTTGGTATACTGAAAGAGATGGTGGAACTCAAGTAACAAATACAACTCGAGTAAGATTAACCAATAATCAAACTTTATATGCCCATTGGACAAAAAATATTTACAAAGTTAATATATACGCACAAATTGGTGGAAAAGTAGATAAAGCGAACTTAGATGTGGAATTTGGAGGTAATAACACTTTCAAAGTTACACCTGATAATGGATATTATTTATCAAATATAAGCTGTACAAATGGATACACAACCAATGCTAATATAGGAAATGATCAAACAAGTGAACAAGATGTAGTAATTTCTGATAATGAATCAGCAGATAACAGTGAATGTATAATTCATTATGAATTATCATCTCCTTCAAATAATCTTTTAAAATATGTAGGAAGTTTAGCAAATACAGATGAACAAAATATTGATTATGATAAAACAAATAATAATAATTTAAGGTATACTGGTTTAACACCAAATAACTATATAGCATTCAATGGTGAATTATGGCGAATCATTGGAATCATGAGAGATGTAACTGATAATGATGAAAATGTTAAAAACTATATAAAAATAATTAGAGATCAATCAATAGGAAGCATTGTATATGATACAAATAATGTAAATGACTGGAGTACATCTTCCTTAAAAGAAACTCTAAATAATGGAGAATATTGGAACAGAGGAATTGGGACATGCTATGCTAACACTTCAAGTAAAACACTTGAACCATATTCTTGTAGTTTTGAAAATATAGGTTTAACAGACATAGCAAAATCGATGATAAGTAATGTTGTATGGAAATTAGGCGGTCTACAATATTATTCTTCTTATACAACTTCAAAACTTTATGAAGCTGAAAGAGGAACAAGTGTATACAGCGGACATGCAAAACAATGGACTGGAAATATTGGATTAATATATCCAAGCGACTATGGATACGCCTTTGGAGGAGAAAATAGAAATACATGTTTAACTAAAACAATTACTAGTTCCTACAACATGGCTGATTGCAAAAATAATAACTGGTTACTTACAGATGAAAATTATTGGACTATAACACCAGCTGCTAATTATTACCCAGAAGAAGAATTCGATATAAATAGTGAGGGATATGTATCTCATAATGATGCTCAATATAGTCGAGGAGTACGTCCTGCCTTATATCTAAATCCTGATATAACCAAGGTAGGAGGAACAGGAACAAAATCTGATCCATATCTAATAGCGTTAAATGAAATATCAGAGCCACTTCTTCATACATATACAGTATCTTTTGATGCTAATGGTGGAAAAGAAGAACCAACTATATTAACTGTTACTGAAGGTAAAAAATATGGAGAATTACCAACTTCAATAAGAAATGGATATACATTTATTGGTTGGTTCACAGAAAAAGATGGCGGACTTCAAATAACAGAAGATACAATAGTAGATATTACTGATAATCAAATTTTATATGCTCATTGGAAAATTGATACTACTTCAGAATATGAAGGAAGTTTAATAACTCACATAAGGGGATTAGGTAAAACCGATAAAACGAATTTATCTTATGATGGAACAGATAACAATAATCTAAGATATATAGGCACAAATCCAAATAATTATGTTAAATATAATAATGAATTATGGCGAATTATTGGTATTATGAATGATGTTAAGGATTCTAATGAAAAAACAGCATCAAGAGTAAAAATAATAAGAGCAACTTCAGTAGGAAATTACGTATATGATAATAGTGGTTATGATGGAAACAACGATTGGTCAAAATCTAAATTAATGGATATGTTGAATAATGGTCCATATTGGAATAGAACAAGCGGAAAATGTCCAAGAGGAAGAAATAATGCAACAGTAGATTGTAATTTTATAAATACTGGATTAACAAACACTGCTAAAGGAATGATAAGTAATATAGTATGGAATTTAGGTACATATGAAGATTATTCTCAGAGTGCATCAGAAAGCTATATAATAGAAAGAGGAAATACAGTATGTGAAGGTAATCCGGCAGAATGGACAGGTTATGTAGGATTAATGTATCCAAGTGATTATGGATATGCTGTCGGTGGAAGTGTAAGAAATACGTGTTTAGGACAAAAAGTTTCAGCTTATGGTACATCTAATTGTTATAACTATGATTGGTTACAACTTTCTTCGGATGATATATGGACAATATCACCATATCATATAAATTCTGAGTCTATTATCATATACAAGAATGGTGGAACTTACATTAATTATGTAAATGACTTTAATACTTATGCAGGTATTAACGTGTATCCGTCTGTATATCTAAAGACTAATATTGATAAAATAGGTGGAACAGGAACAGAGACAGATCCATATTTAATCGAATTAGGTGGAACGTACACTGTTTCATTTGATTCCAATGGAGGAAATCCAGAAAATACAGTATTAACTGTAACTGTAGGTGAAAAATACGGAACACTACCAATTCCAGAAAGAGAATACTATGACTTTGATGGTTGGTATACAACTGCTGATGGCGGAACGAAAATTACAGAAGATACTATAGTAAATATAAATGGAGACACAACTCTATATGCTCATTGGAAAAAGAAAATAATTCCAGCAGAACCGGGGAATCTTGTAAATTCAATAAAAGATTTAGCTGAAAAAGATCCACTAATCATGTTATCTGATGAAACATCAGAAAACAATTTGAGATATGTTGGAGCAAACCCAAATAATTATGTAAAATTCAACTGTACTGAACCAACAGACGGAAGTGAACCAACATGTGAATTATGGCGAATCATTGGTGTTATGAACGATGTTACTAATTCCGAAGGAAATACTCGAAGTTTTGTTAAAATAGTAAAAGAAGATTCAATAGGCAAGTATTCATGGGATAATGAAGGAACTTATGGAAATAATGATTGGCCTTCTGCAACACTAATGGAGACTTTAAATAATGATGGACCATATTGGAATAGGACAAGTGGGACATGTTATGTTGGTTCTAATTCTCAAAAATCTTGTGATTTTTCTAACAACGGCATATTAGATAAAACGAAATATATGATAAGTAATGTAGTTTGGAAACTAGGAGGAGCGGCAGATACAAATCTTACTACTTCAAAAATGTATGAAGCCGAAAGAGGGAATGCTGTTCCAGCTAATCACGCAACAGAATGGACAGGAAATGTAGGACTAATATATTTAAGTGACTATGGATATGCTGTTGGAGGAGAAAATAGAAATACTTGTTTATTAGCTACTTTAACAAATTACAGTTCCAGCTGTGCAAACAATAACTGGATGTATAATAGTAATGATGGTGAAAATCAATGGACAATTTCACACAACAGTAGAGGCGCTAGTGGTGTTTTCTACGTCAAAGATTTGGCACGTAATACCTATGCATTTTTAAACAACCTCGTTCGGCCAACAGTTTACTTAAATCCAGATATTGAATTGGTAAGTGGAAAAGGTACTAAAGATGATCCTTATACATTACAATTAAATACTATACATACTGTTTCCTTTGATGCAAACGGCGGAAGTGCAGTAAATACAGTGTTAACTGTTGAAGAGGGCGAAAAATATGGAACACTACCAATTCCAGAAAGAGATGGATACGAATTTAAAGGATGGTATACAACTTCTGAAGGCGGAGATGAAATAACGGAAGATACTGAAGTAAGCATAACTGATGATCATACTTTATATGCTCATTGGAAAAAACTTAATAAATATACAGTAACTTTCGATGCGAATGGTGGAAGTGCAGTAAATACAGTGTTAACTGTTGTAGAAGGTAAAAAATATGGTTCTTTACCAGTATCAGAAAGAGATGGATATGTATTTGAAGGATGGTATACAACTTCTGAAGGTGGAGAAGAAATAACGGAAGAAAGTGAAGTAAGCATAACTGATGATATTACTTTATATGCTCATTGGAGAAAACTGAATACATATATAGTAACTTTCGATGCGAATGGTGGAAATGAAGTAACAACTATTCTAACCGTAACTGAAAGTAAAAAGTTTGGAAAATTACCACGAGCAAAAAGAGATGAATATGGTTTTGATGGTTGGTATACAAGTGCTGATGGTGGAACTAAAATAACAGAAGATACTACAGTAGACATAACTGGTGATATTACTTTATATGCTCATTGGGTAGGTTTAGGCTCCACATTAATGGCACGATCATCGGAATTTATATCATTTTGGTATTATGAAAACGATATAACACGCGTTGTATTCGAAACGACAATGTCACCAAAAGAAAAATTCGAAAAAAGTTTTGACGTATCAGAGCAACAAGATAAAAGCGTAATGGCTTATTTGGTTTATGATAGTCCAGGTAATCGTACATTGTATATACAATCAGAAGGTCGAATTCAGGCTAATGCAAATAGTAGAAACTTATTCTCTTATTTCAGGAGATTAAAGAGTATAGAAAACATAGAAAATCTTGATACAAGAAATGTAACAAATATGAGAGGTATGTTCAATTTTTGCTCTAGCTTAACCTCATTAGACTTAAGTAGCTTTGATACATCAAATGTAACAGATATGTCGAATATGTTCTCTGAATGTTCGAATTTAACCTCATTAGACATAAGTAATTTTGATACATCAAACGTAACAGATATGTCAAGCATGTTTTGGATTTGCTCTAGCTTAACCTCATTAGACATAAGTAATTTTGATACATCAAAAGTAACAGATATGACACACATGTTTTACGAATGCAGTAGCTTAACTAGCCTAAATTTAAGTAACTTTGATACATCAAACGTAACTTCTATGTATCTTATGATCTCATTTTGTTCGAAATTAACCTCATTAGACGTAAGTAATTTTGACACATCAAATGTAACAACTATGTTTGGAATGTTTGAAGGTAGTTCGAATTTAACCTCATTAGATGTAAGTAGTTTTGATACATCAAACGTAACAGATATGTGGGCCATGTTTAAAGATTGTTCGAATTTAACCTCATTAGACGTAAGCAATTTTGATACAAGCAAAGTAACGACTATGAGAGATATGTTTCTGGGTTGTTCAAAAATAACCTCATTAGACTTAAGTAATTTTAATACATCAAATGTAAAGTCCATGAGAGGTATGTTTGGTCATTGTCAATCAATAACCTCATTCGACATAAGCAGTTTTGATACATCAAACGTAACAGATATGCATGGAATGTTTTCTTATTTTTCTAAATTTACCTCATTCAAATTAAGTAATTTTGATACATCAAATGTAGATGCTATGAGTAGTATGTTTGAAGGTTGTTCAAATTTTACCTCATTAGACTTAAGTAATTTTGATACATCAAACGTAACAAATATGTCGAGAATGTTCGAAGGTT
>CAZWST010000019.1:17932-26188 GCA_964636965.1 uncultured Muribaculaceae bacterium | reverse complement strand
ATAAAGAAAGGGAAAGCATCTGATATTTTCAAATGTATCCATTAACATTATATCAAACATATGTTTGTACATCAACGCTTTTATTAAAAAAAATTCTAATAAATATTAGAAGTTTTTTTTCTTTATAATATACTGTATAAATAAATGTTAATTGTTCCATAATATAAATGGGTGATAAAAATGTCTTATCAAGAATTAGTTGATAGTGTTACACCAAAAGAAAATAAATGGAAGAATATGTTAATTGCGTTTATTTCTGGTGGTGTAATTGGAAGTATTAGTGAATTATTTGTTAGTGTATTTGATGTTAATACAATGCTTATTATTTGGATTGTTATTGCATCTATTTTAACAGGTATGGGAGTGTTTGATGACTTTGTTGATAAGTTTAAGATGGGTGTTATTATACCTATAACAGGATTTTCTCATTCAGTTACTTCATCTTCATTAGATTATAAATCAGAAGGATTTATTACAGGTATTGGATCTAATTATATGAAACTTGCTGGTTCAGTAGTTTTATATGGTATAGTTACTTCTACTGTTTTAGCTCTTATAAGAGGTTTATTATGGTAACATTAAAGTTTAATAATTGTTATATTAATAATTGGTATTCAATAGGCGGAATTGATGAAGAAAATGGTAATATTAAAAATGCTGATAAGTATTTAAGTGATTTATATTATGGTTGTAAAACTCATGAAGAAGCAGAAATTAAAATGATTGAAGAAGTAGTAAGAGAGATGAAAAAGAAAAACAAAGTAGATGTAATAGTAGGTGGGAATTTATCTAATCAATTAGGTACACTTAATATTGCACTTAGAGATGTTAATACTTCTTTTTTAGGTCTTTATAGTGCTTGTGCAACATTCACTGAAAGTGTAATTACCTCTGCATCATTAATTCAAAATAGAGCAGTTAATAGTGCTTTAGTTTTGACTAATTCCCATTCATTAACTAGTGAAAGACAATTTAGATTTCCAGTTGAATATGGTAGTTTAAAAAGTTGTTATACAACAAATACCATAACAGCTGCTGTTGGAGTAACGGTTTCAAATGTAAAAAGTCCTTATAAAGTAGCTTCAGCTACTATAGGTGGTGTAGTAGATTATGGTATTAAAGATGTTGCTAACATGGGAGCAATTATGGCGCCTGCTGCTGCATTAGTTATTAAGGAACACTTAAATAATACACATAGAAAACCAGATGATTATGATTTTATCTTAACAGGAGATTTGGGAAGTGTTGGTTTAACTCTTTTAAAAAGTGTTTTAAAAGACGATTATGGAATAATTGCTGATAATATAATTGATGCTGGTTCAATAATTTATAAAAAAATTCAAAATAAATGTGCTGGTGGATCTGGACCTACTTGTTTACCTTTTGCTTTTTTTAATAGGTTTATTGAAGATAAAAAAATTAAAAAGGTTTTATTAGTTGGAACAGGTGCTTTGCATAATCCAACACTTGTTAATCAAAAGAATAGTATACCTAGTATTGCACACTTAATCGAGATAGAGGTGAATTATGATAATAATTAGATCTTTTATATTTACAGGACTTATTTGTTTAATTGCTCAAATAATTAAAGATAATACCAAATTAACAAGTGGACATATTACTTCCCTTTTTTGTAGTATTGGAGCATTCTTAAGTTTTTTTGGCTTATATGATAAAATTGTTAAATATTTTGGAGGTGGAGCTTCCGTTGTAATTATGTCATTTGGTAATGCTTTATATAAAGGTGCTATAGATAATGGCATACTTATGATGCTTGGAAATGTATCTCTTGGTATAGTTTCAGCTATACTAATGGCTTTCATTATAACTTTAATATTTAAGGTTAAAGATTAAAACTTGCGTATATAATAATTTTTTTCTATAATTATAATAGGTGATGATATGAAAAAAATATTAATGCCTTTATTAGTTATAGTAATAGTTGTTATTTTAACATTCAGTGTTAAATCATTAAAACATGAAGATGACAATAATTCTTCTAAAAGAGATATAGTAGAAAATATTGATATTGATGGTACAACTTTAGAAGTAAAATATATTTTAGGTAATATGATAGATGAAGAGATACCTTATGGAAATAAAGTAAGTAAGGTAATTGATATAAAGAATGATACTGATAAAGATGTTTCATTCGCGGTTAAAATATCAGAAGTAATATTGAGTGATGAAAATATAAAATATACTGTTTCATATAGTTATGATAAAGAAGTATATACAAATTTAACTGAGGACATTAATTTATCTAAGGATGATAATTTAGCATATAATTTGGTGGTTGGTAAAAATTCTAGCCTATCTATAAAAATAGAATTTTTAGGAATCAATCAAATTGGGGCAACTAAATTTACTGGTAAGTTAAATGTTATAAGTAATTTAAGTGATAAAGATATTTATAGAAAAGATGTTCTTGCTATTAATAGTAGTATTGAAAAAAATATTAACGCTTTAAATGGTATTAATGAAAAAGGATATTTTATTGTTAATGTAGATTCTTTAAAAAGTGAAGTATCTAATAAATTTAAGGGTTATGTTTTAATTGATGCAACTGATTATGCTGATTTAAAATTTCATTATTATATCTATAATGATAAATATATGTTAAATGATTATAATTTAGTTGATAATGATGTACAAAAGAAAAGAATTCAAGATATAGATGAATCTATTATAAGTAAATTTAATTTTAATGATATATGTTTAAATTTTTCTAAAAAAGGATGTACTGATTTTTATTCATTAAAATTTAATCCAAATGGTGGAAAAGAAAATTTTTATAAAGAAGCAAAAGAAGTTATTGATACATTAAAAAGTAGTTTTAAAGATAAAGATAAAAAGGTTTATGTGTATGATATTTTAAAAGATATAAATAATAATACTTCTATAAGAGGGTATGTACTTATAAATAATACAGTTGATAATCCAGAGTATTATTTATATTTAACTAATGATATATATATGGTTTCTGGTTATAATTTAACTAAGTTAGGGGACTTTTCTGTAAGTTCTAAAACAATAAGAAGTTATTCAGATACATCATTTAATTTATCTAGTGCGAGCGAAGCTTCAGTATGTACTTTCTCAGGCTTTAGTTCTTGTGTTAAAGCAAATGGTGAAGCTGTTTAGTTAAGTAAAAGGTGCGAATAATTATTCGCATCTTTTTCAGTTATTAACTGATGTAAATGGTTGATTATATAGCCATTTAGTTATATAATATTTATAAGAATAGAAAAGGTAGAAAGTACCAATAATAATATTAAGGAGTAGTAGTTATGAAAGTAGTACCAAAACTAAAAGGTGAAAAACTAGATGATGCCAAAAAGATACTAGATGATGCTGGTATTCTTTATGAAGAAGATGAAGAAAAAGAATTTAGTTTACGTGTTCGAAGGGGAAGAGTAATAAGAACTGAACCAAAAGAAGAAGAGAAAATTAAAAATAAAGATAGGGTAACAATATATGTATCAAGATTATGGTTGTTGCCATTTCTTTTGTTATTTTTAGTTTTATTTCTTTTAATGTTTATAAGTGTAGGTATATCATCTATATATACCAATAATAAACCAATAATAGATAGTACATTTAAAGGATGGGTAAAAAGTAATACAGTTTATGTAACAAGAGATGTTGATGTATCAGAACTTGATACATATCTTTACTGTGTTACAGATAAGAAAAACTCAAAGAAATGTGAATGGAAGGAAACTGACACTAAAAATACAGTTTTAACTAAAACAGGAAAATGGAATGTATTCTTTAAAGCAAGATATAAAAATGGAAAGTATTCATATATATCTAATCGTGAAGAAGTATTAATAGATAATGATGCTCCAATAGTAGAATCAATTAATAAAACAAATAAAGCTACTTCTTTAAGTTTTAGAATAAATGCAACAGATTTAGGATCAGGAATAAAAACATATTCATATAAAATAGGAAATAAAGACTATGTAGATGTAAATGATAAATTTAATATAGAAGGATTAAATCCTGATACTGAATATACAATAACTATTCGTGTTGAAGATAAAGCAGGAAATATTTATGAAGTAACATTTACTGAGAAGACTAAAGAGAGTGATGAAGATAATAATGGTGGAATTGAAGTAAATAATCCAGATAATAATAATGATAATGAAGAAACTACTACAACAACTGGATCAACTACAACACCAGAAAATAATACTAAACCAACTAATAATGTAGATGATGAAAAAACTACAGAAGGACAAACACCAACTACACCAAATGGAGATAATGATAATACTACAAGTACAACAACTAGTAGTACTACTTCAACATCAAAGACAACTAAGACAACTAAATCTACAAGTACAACTAGTTCTACTACTAAAACAAGTACAACTAAATCAACAAGTACTACAACTTCAACAACTTCAACTACTGGAACAACTAGTTCAACAACAACTACAACTAAACCAGCAGAACCTGAAGTTGAAATACCAAAAATTGATTTAAATGATTTACCAGCTGAAATAGTTTATGGAGATATTTATCAGTTACCTAGTCATGTAGAATTTGGACCATCAGGTGGAACTTATTCATGTGCACTAGATCATGACTGGAGTAAGAATATTGAATCAACAGAAGATTTAGCAGTAGGTAATTATACAATAAGCTGTAAGGCAGTATCAAATACAGGTGCATGGGCAGATGTAGCAAAAGATATTAAAGTTAATGTACCAAAAGGGGACGATGAAGAGTGGGATGGTTGGATTAGACTTAATTTATATTATCCAGCTAACTCTGTAAATCGTGAATGGAGATTACACCGTGAAGGTGAAATCAGAGGAGAAGATGATGATTGGCAAGCATACACAGGACCAATCTTAGTAAAAGTATCTGATATAGAAAACATATATATTAGATATGATATAGATGGAGAAAAATATATAGATGTACCATCAAGTAAAGTATTAGTTGATATAGAAGCAGAAAAATTAGTACTTAAAGGTAATGAAACTACAAAGGTAAAAATAATTTTTGATGAAAATGCTTCAACAAAAGAATATCGTATTAATGGTGGAGACTGGAAAAACTATGAAGGGGAATTTAATGTTTCAGCTGATACATTAATTGATGCCAGAGCGACAAGAGTTGAAGATGTTTATGATAATGAAGGTAATGCCATTACTACTAAAACATTAGTAGGAAAAGATTCACTTTATATTCGTGAACTTGAAAGTACAGAACTATCAGTAGACTTTGGACGTGTTGAAATTAAAATACTACCTGATAAGGCAAGATTAAACATTGGTGAAAAGACTAATGTTAACATTGAATATGAAAGTGATTCTAATGTTAGAATGTATAAGGTAGATAATTCACCATGGGTTGAATATACTGGTACATTTACAGTATCAGCAAATCAAACTATTTATGCAAAGGCTGAAAGTACAAGAACAATTGAACTTGATAATGGAGTTAAACGAGTAGGTAAAGCAAATGGTAATACTCAAAGAACAGTTTATGATATAACTGTACCAGATGATGGTGGACCAGATGATCCTGATGGAGGCGATGGAATACCTTCACAAACAAGATTAAATGTAAGAATAAAATCTTCAAAATCTAGACTATTAAAGGACGAAAAAGCAACAATAACAATTACAAGTAATGAAGCATTATCAAAACTTTATTATAGTTTAGATAATAAAAATTATATTGAATACACTGAAGCTTTTGAAGTTGACGCTAATACAACAATATATGCTTATGCTGAATTAGATGGAAAACGTGCATATGATTATGAGTATATTGATGCAGTAAGTATACCAGATATACTTGATGGACCAATAATAAATGCAAATCCAACAAGTATTGTAGAAGAAACAACTGTAACTATTACAACTAAAGAAGAAGCAAAAAATATTTACTATAGTGTTGATGGTGGAGTATATAAAACATATACAGAACCATTTACTATGACTAAAAATGGAATAGTAAGAGCTTATTATATTAGAAGTGATAATAAGAAGTCTGAAGTAACTTACTATTATGTACAAAATATAAAAGTAGGTAAAAAACCATATGTAAGAATAGATGCAAAACCTAATATGTATTTAACTGATGATGTAGATATGGTTGAAGTAACTATAAGTGGACGAGACTATGATACTTTAGAGTATTCATATGATGGTGTTATTTTTACACCTTATACTGAATCCTTAAAGATAACACAAAGTAAAAGTGTCTATGCAAAAGCTACTAATGCATATGGTGAAACAATAGAAAAACTTAATATTACAACTTCTATTGCACCTATTCCATTAGATAAGTTAGACGTAGTAATTACTTTAACACCAGATAAGGCAGATGAGTTAATTGATAAACTAGAAGTTACAATTAACTATGATGAAAGAGCTGAAGGTAAATACTATAGAATAGGTAATGGAGAACTTTTACCTTACACTGGACCATTTGAAGTAAATGAAAATACGACAGTTTATGCTTATGCAATAAGTAGTAATGGAAAAGGTAGTGCAAGAAAGCAAATTAACTATTTAACTACAGGTATAGCAAATCCAGTAATAAATGTTGATCCAACTACACCTAACTCATGGGTAAAAGTATCTATTGACTATGCACCTACTGCTAGCGTTAAAAAGTATAAAGTAGATAATGGTGAATGGTTAGATTATGCTGGACCAATAGAATTAATATCAAATAATACAATGGTTTACGCTTATAATGAAGATACATTAGGTCATCATGAAGAAGCAAGTATACTTATAGATAATATAATACCAAAAGAAAATATAAGTGTACTTGATAATGGAATGTATTATTTAATTAGACTTAATTATCCTGCTTCATCAAAAAAAGAAGATAGAGAATATAAATGGAAAAAAGATGGGGCATGGAAAAAATATGATGAACATGGAATTCTTTTAATCAGACCAGAATACAAAGATAAAGTAATTGGTGCTGATGGAGTTAAGATAAAAGATTCTAATGGTAAAGAAATAATAATAAAAGACCATTACTATGTTTTAGATGTTCCACTTTCAGAAATGGCAGAAAACTTATTTATGAGATGGGATTTATCTAAACCTAAAACTCCAACATTTATTTTATCAACTGAAGATTGGACACAAGATGTAATAGTTGCAGTCAACTATGACTTAAACAGTTCAGAAAGACTTTATAAAGTAGTTTATGAAGATGGTGAATCTACTGATTGGAAAGAATATGGTGGACCAATAATAATAAAAGATAACAATGCGGTTATCTATGCTAAATCAACAAATATTGTTGAAATAGAAAGTGATATAGGAAGTAAAAAGATAACAAATATAGATACTGAATCCCCAGTTATAACAGATGTAGATGTTATAAAGAAAGGTTCAAGTAGCTTTACTATTAAAGTTACTTCTACAGATGATTTAAGTGATGCTGATGTATATATGTATTCACTTGATAATAGTAAGTTTACTACTAGTAAAGATAATACATATACATTTAAAAACTTAAAGAATGATAAAGAATACAAAGTATATGTAAAAGTAAAAGATAAAGCAGGTAATGTATCTGATGCTTTTGAACTAAATGTTAGAACTGATGATATAGGAGAAATATCATATTTACTTGATAAAGAAGAATGGGCAACGTCAAAGGTACTTACAATTAATTATCCAAGTGATGTATATAATGGTTATAATTATGAATATAGTTTAGACTTAGGCGAATCATGGCTAACTTATACAGAACCACTTACTATTGTTGATAATAATACTACAGTTATTGCAAGAGTAGTAGATGCAGATAATATAAAGGTAGCAGCATCATTTACAATAACTAAAATAGATCCAACTATACCTACTATTTCACTTGAAGGATTACCTGAAGTATTCTCAAATGATTTAGATCTAGAATTACCAACATCTTATACAGATGGTATAAGTGGATCAGTTAGAAAGTGTACAATTAATAATACTGATGCAAACTATACTAATGCTAGTTTAATACCTCCGGGAGAAAGTACATTAACATGTATTATTACAACAGGTGCTGGAGCAACAGCATCAGTTAGTAAAGATATAAGAGTAACTAAAGCGACTATTAAGGGTGATAGTATACTATCAATACTTGAAAGTGATAAATTAAAAACAGGTTACTATGATTTTGAAATACTTAATACTGATGAAATTTACCCAGTCCACTTATATGTACTAGAAGGAAACCAGAACTGGACAGAGAATCAAACATTTGGAGATG
>CAZWST010000019.1:0-17832 GCA_964636965.1 uncultured Muribaculaceae bacterium | reverse complement strand
TTACCAAGGAACAGGTGGTTCCGGAGTTGCAGGTAATGGTTCTTCTGAAGGTGGAACTGGAGGAAGTGCTATTGGAGATAATGGGCATGGAGCAGGAAATCCAAGCATAGTAAAATCATCAAATGGAACAGGTGGACTTTTAACAATCTATGCGAATGAATATAAGAATAATGGAAATATATCTGCTAATGGTGTTGCAGGAGCAATCGGAACAAAGTCTAAAGGTGGTGGAGGCTCATCAGGTGGAGGAAGTATTAATATTTTTAGTAAACAAAATACAGTAACTTCACAAAAAGAGGCAACAATATCAACTGACACCAGATATACTCAAGTAAAAGGAAATACTTCGAATATTGGAGGAGCATCAGTTGGAACTGAATATAAAGGCGGATCCGGCGGATCTGGAACATTACACATTGGAGAAATAAGAAATGGTCAATATTATGATTTAAAAGATGTAATTGAACAAGACAAAGAATTATATAAAGAATCAGTTACAAAACATGGAGAAAGTATTTTATCTATATTAAGTGACGATTCATTAGAATCAGGATATTGGTATTTTAAAGTAAATGACGAAAGATATCCAGTACATTTATATGTACTAGAAGGAAACCAGAACTGGACAGAGAATCAAACATTTGGAGATGCAAATGATGTAGCAACAGCCACAGATTATGCAAATAATATGGTAATAGTAAAAGTAAAAGGAGATGTAACAGTTGCTAGTGGAGTAACAGTTGCACCATATTATGATACAAACTATGGAGGACCAAAAGGCTTCACATTATATGTAACAGGAAAGTTAGAAAATAATGGAACAATAGATAACTCTCATGGAGCTAAGGCAGTTGGACAAAATGTATACTTATGGAAGAATGCAGATGGAACATATGAATATGTACCAGCAGAAGGAGCTGCTGGAGGAGCAAGACAAACTGGCGGATATAAACCAGGAAATCCAGGAGTTGCTGGAATAGACAGACAAACTGGTGGAGGTGGATCTGGGTCAAGACCGAATACTGGTGGTTCTTCAGGTGCTGGAGGATCTGGAACTTCATATTCAGGTGGAGCTGGAGGAGGTTTAGTTTACCAAGGAACAGGTGGTTCCGGAGTTGCAGGTAATGGTTCTTCTGAAGGTGGAGCTGGCGGTGCTGCTGTAGGTTCTACAGGTGGAGGATCTGGAAATCCAGGAAAAGGAAGTGCTTCAAATGGAACAGGTGGACTTTTAACAATCTATGCGAATGAATATAAAAATAATGGAATCATTAAAGCAATGGGTGCAACAGGAGGTAATGTTAGTAATAGAGGTGGAGGCTCATCAGGTGGAGGAAGTATTAATATATTTAGTTCATCAGAAATAACATCTACTGGTACAGCAAATGCTAATGGTGGGTCTGCTGTTGGGTCTTCATATAAAGGCGGTGCTGGTGGTAAAGGTACAGTTACTTATACACAGATAGATATAAACTCTACTGAAACTGTAGTTAGTGAAGTTGAAACACCAAACACTAAAGTTAATGCACCTATTATAAATGTTTCAAATACTGATAATATTAAAACTATAACTATTGAATATCCAGAGGGATATACAAATGAATATAGTTTAGATTTAGGAGCTTCTTGGACACCATATATTAATCCAGTAAGAATTGATAAAAATACTACTATAATTGCTAGAGTTAAATCTGGTGATGAAATAATTTCTTCTTCATCATTTACTGTTACGACATTTGAAACAGTAGAAGAAAAAGAAGAAACACAAATACCTGATGAATTTATAGAAGGGGAAGATTATATCTTACCTACTACTTGTAAAATAAATGATATAGTTTATAATAATATAAATGAATTAAGTGAAGGTAGTTATAATCTAGTATGTGAGTTAACTAATGGGGAAGAACCATTAGTTAACAAAACAATACTAATTAAAAAAAGAGAAGAAGCATTGGAGGAATAAGTTATGAACATAGCAAGTAAAATAGAAAATATTAGTTTTAAACAAAGAATAATAAGTTGTGTAGTTGGAGTATTCTTAATACTTTCTTTATCACTGATACTTCTTAGAGTTACATTCTCTGCACCAGAAACTTTTAATGGAATAAAGTTAAGTGATGTAGAAATAGATAACTTAAAAATATCTTCTATAAATATAACTGAAGAGAATGGTATTATTAAATATAATGCTGAAGTAAGTGCTAAAGAAGATACTAATGTATCTTATGCAAGTATTATATTTAAAGATGATAATGGAGAAGAGTTAGTTAAATTAGTAGGTTATATTGGATCATCTTTAAATAAGGGTGATAAAAAAGAAATAACTGCATCTACTGATGCTAATCTATCTAATACTAAATCTATTGATTATGAAGTAATACATAATTAAATTAAAGTATAACATGTATGTGTTATACTTTTTTTTTTGATTATTATATATTATAATTATTTATATAATAGGTGGTGCTTATGAATAAGAAAATGGTTATTATAATATCAGTTTTTATAATTATAATATTAGGTGCATTATCATTAATAATGATAAATATTAGTAAGGGTAAGTGTATTACTAATTATGAAAGTGAATTAAGTAATAAACTTAATTTAATAAGTAATACTTTAAATAAATATAATATTAAATCTACTGGTGAAGTAGAAGTTGTTGCTAACTATAAAGGAGCCCATGGTGAAAACTATCCAGCTAAATTTAATTATAATTATTTAGTAGATGATAAGATATACTTTGAAAATAATGAATATTCTAGTATAGATTTTAATAAGAAAATAGTTGATATTATAAATATACTTAAAAGAGTAGATAAGTTAGATATAAAAAAGTATGATAAATTAACAAAGAAATCTAATAATATAATTATTACATATGATAATAATTATATTAATAGTCTATTAGATACTAACTTTAATAATATAAGTGTAAGTATAAATATGAGTGGTTTTGTTAAAAAAATAAAAGATATTAACATTAAGTTAGATGATATTAATATAACTGTTATTGGTAAAGATATTGAAGTTAAATATAAGAATAATAAAATAAATTTAACAATAGAAGAAAGTGCTAGTTATATTAATGTTAATAATAAATTAAAGATGAATATATTTAACAATAATACTTTTAGTATTGTACTTAATAATCAAGTATATTCACTTCAAATGTTAGATGATGGATTAAATATAAAATTTAACACTAGTGCTGCTATTTATAATAGTTTAAGTGTAAGTGTTAAATATAAAGATATTACTATAGACAAAAATAATGAATCAAGTAATTATAAAGATAATCCAATTATAAGATATTTAAGTGAATCTGATTTATCATTATAGAATATTGGTTGGTGGTGTATATGAAAAGAAAATTGTTAATAATAATTCCGGTAATATTATTACTTGTTGTTAGTGGAATACTTTCAATATATTTTTATAAAGAAACTGAAACAGTAAGTGACTTTTTAGTGGGTGAAAGACATTCTTCAATTTTAGAACAAGTTGCAAATCAAAAGGAAATAAATGAAAGGTTAGATAAAATATCTAATGAAAAAAAGTATACTTTTAATGATGCTTATGTTGAAGTTAATCCTTATAAAATAAGTCCTTTATCAGGTATTATTATTTTTAATACTAATAAAGAAGAAGAGGTAAGTGTTTATGTTAATGATATATTAGTTACAAGACTTGAAAGTACTACTAAACATATAATACCTATTTATGGACTTTTGGAAAACTATGATAACAAAGTTAACCTTGTTATGGGTGATGAGACACATGAGTATATTATGAAGACTTCTGCAAGTAATATAAAATATCCATTAACAGTTAATTATAAAAGTGAAGTCATTGGAAATGAAGATATATATTTTACAGTTGCATCATATGAAACTTATCTTACTGGATGGGATAAAGAAGGTAATTTAAGATTCTATTTAACAGTTGATAATAGAATGGATGTTGAGTGGTTAGATAATGGACATTTCTTAATTGGAACATCACAAGGACAGTTTGCTGAAAACTTTGTATCATTTGTGGAAATGGATTATTTAGGTAAGATATATAATTATTATGTTCCATCTAATGGGTATTCTTTTGAATTTCAGAGTCTAAGTGACGGAAGCATTATGTTAGCAGGTGGTGAGGTTCCTGTTTATATTAATGAACAAGTAGTTTATACAATTGATCCAAATAATGGTGAAACTAAAGATTTAATTAATCTATCTTCAATAATTTTAAGTATTGATCCAGAATTTAATAAAACTTATTTAGGTCAAAAAGCTATCAGGAATTCGTTTTTTTATAATGAAGTAACTGATGAATTATTAGTTTCTTTTAGAGGTTTAGATGCTGTTCTTTCTTTTAACTTTAAAGCTAAAACTCTTAACTGGGTATTTACAAATCCAACTAATGAAGCATTTCAAAATGATGTATGGAAGAGTTACATAGTTACTACTAAGACAGGTCGTTACCCAATGGGAGAACATTCAGTTATTTTAACAAGTGATGGTAATGTAGCGTTCTTTAACAATGGATATGATAGATTACATGGCTTTGAAAATGGTGGAAATGATTTAGTTAGTTTTTATAAAGATAATTATTCATCAGTAGATATATATAACATAACTAATAAAACTGCTAAACTTGTTTGGAGTTATGATGATAATAAATCAATGTTTTCTCACCAATATGGTTCAGTTAAGGAAACAAACTTAGGTTATCTTATGAATTTTGGTTATAACTTAAAAAATGAATATCGTAATGATGAGGCTGGTTCTTTAAGTAAGGCTGAGGCAACACCAGATAATATTTATTCACGAATTATTGAAGTAGATAAGAATAAAAATATTTTATTTGACGCTATTTCAGAAGAAGGTAAATTTAGAGCTTTTAAACATAATTTTTATAGTGAAGTGACTAGTAATACAAACGTGAAAGTTCAAAATATTTATGAAACTTTAACGGGATCATTATTAAGTGAATCAACATATAAAGATATAGATTTAGTTAATTCTTCTGAATGGATTTATACAACTAATTTCACTAAAAATACTTTTAATACTAACTATGAAATAAATGAGACTGATGAAATAAAATTATATTTAGTTAATAAGACTGGTAAAATTTATATTCTAGATTATAAAGATAAAGATACTCCTCAAAAGAATAAGATATTTAATATTAATCTACCTAATGGAGAATATGCTTTATATGTTAATTTAAATGGTACTATATATAAGACAAATAATGTATATAAGTTTTAGAAAATGTATAATGCATTTTCTTTTTTTGTTATAATGATTATAGGTGATAAGATTGAGTGTTTTAGATAGTATAAAAATCCGTGCTAAAGAATTAAAGAAAAGTATTATACTTTCAGAAAGTGAAGACGAGAGAGTAATAGATGCAGCAATACTTGCAACAAAAGAGGGAATTGCCAATATTATTCTTATTGCTAATAAAGAAAGATTATATGATAAGTATAAAGATAAAGACTTAACAGGTATTACGCTTATTGATCCAAATATTTATGATAAAACTAGTGAGTTTATAAATGAGTTTTATGAAATACGTAAGAGTAAGGGGTTAACCATTGACGATGCTACAAAGTTAATTAAAGAAAATTATATCTATTTTGCTTGTATGATGGTTTATTTTAATCTGGCTGATGGAGTAGTATCAGGGGCGTGTCACTCTTCATCTGATACTTTAAGACCAGCCTTACAAATATTAAAAACAAAAGATACTAGTGATTTAGTTTCTGCTTTCTTTTTAATGGATGTACCAGCATCAGTTTATGGAGAGAATGGAGTATTTTTATTTAGTGATGCAGGATTAAATCAAAATCCAACAAGTGAAGAGTTAGCAAGTATCGCAAATGATACACGTGTATCTTTTGAGTTACTTGTGGGAAAAACTGCTAAAGTTGCATTTTTATCACATTCAACAAAGGGCTCATCTAAACATGAGGATGTTTTAAAGGTTAGTGAATCTGTAGAAATAGCCAGAAGTAAATATCCTGATATGTTATGTGATGGAGAGTTACAATTGGATGCTGCAATAGTTCCAGAAGTTGCTTTAATAAAAGCTCCTAATTCTCCTGTTGCGGGGCATGCTAATACTCTTATATTTCCGGATTTAGATGCTGGTAATATAGGTTATAAATTAGTTGAAAGATTGGCACATGCTCATGCTTATGGACCAATTACACAAGGAATTGGAAAACCTTTTAATGATTTGTCAAGAGGATGTAGTGCTTCAGATATAGTTGGAGTAATTGCAATTACAGCTTTACAATCAGAAAATAATAAATAATTTTGAAAGTAAATAGATGCATATGAAAAAAGATATAAAAGAATAATTAGATAGATTTTAAAAAACTTTAATGACTTGTGAAATTATTGCTTCTAACTACAATAGCTATTCCAATTTATAGTATTATATTTATAAGTTACATTATAAATAAAAAATAGGAGGATTTATGGATATAAAAAGTATACATGAAATATTAAATAATATATATGATAAAGCAGAAAGTGTTAATGATGAATTAAAAAGATTAAATTATAAAGTTGAATTAGATTCTTTTAATAAACACTTTATAAATATAGATAATAAATATTTGGAACAGAAGTATTTTATGCCCGTTATAACTGTTTTAAATAAAGGAGATATATGTTTTAATCTTAATTCTATCGAGTTTGAATTTTATGTTACAAAAGAAGATTTTAAAGATATTGATTTAGAGGCTCTGATTAGTAATTATAAAGAAAGTTTAAATATATATGAATTTACTATTTGTACAACAGACTTATATAAAATAGGTGATAATTATCAAGATTTACTTGATAAAATAAATAAAAGTACTGATTCAAAATTTGGAATATCTATAAATGTAACACACCTTAGTATTGAAGATATTATTAAAACTTTTGATAAGGTATGTTTAATATTAAAAAAATAGATAAAAAAAATACTGCTTAATTAAGCAGCTTTTTTTAATGTTTTCCATTCATTTGCAGATAAAGATACTTTAACACCATCGATTCTTTTTGTTTGCATATTTGGTTTTTGTGTCATTTTTGTAGCTCTATTTGAATGGCTTCTTTTGTTTCCAGTTAAAGGTTTTTTATTACTTAAATTACTCTTTGTCATACATTACCCTCCAATCACGAATTCCTTAAGATTATATCATCCATAAGGTTATAAGTCAACACTAATAATCAACTATTATACTATCATTTATAGTACATTTGTTGTATAATGATGTTAGGTGAAGCTTATGTATACTCCATTAGGTATAAAAACAGATTACTCACTTTTAAAAAGTCTTATTAAAGTAAAAGACTTAGTTTCCTATGCCAAAAATAATGGATATACATGTTTAGGTATACTTGATAATAATTTAAACTCTTCTTATACTTTTTATAATAATTGTGTGGATAATGGAATAAAACCTATAATTGGTTTAGATACTGAGGTAGATAATTATAATATTTATTTGTATCCGATGACTCGTAAGGGTTTAATAAACTTAAATAAATATACTAAAGAAAAGTGTGAAAGAGTTTTATCCATTAGTGATTTAATTAATTATAAAGAAGATGTTATTGCGGTACTTCCATATTCTTCTATTAAATTATATGATGTGTTATCTAAAATATTTGATATAGTTTATTTAAGTTATAAAAATGATGAAGAAAAAAGAGACGAATTAGTAATTTCTAAAAATGTTGTTTATATAAATGAAATAAACAGTTTAAGTGTTGATGCTTGCAAATATGTTAATTATCTTTATATGATGGATAAGGGGTTAAAGCTTGGTGATATGGAACTTGTTAATTATAAAGATAATGTCCTTGTTAATATGAATGAAGATACATCATCATTCACTGATTTAATAAATATCGAATTTGAAAAAGATAAAAGATATATTCCGCATTTTGGTGATGAAAATCTTGATTCAAAAGAATACTTAACAAATTTAGCTACTAAAGGACTTGCTAAAAGATTAGGTGGAACTATTAAAAGTGAATATAAAGAAAGATTAGATTATGAGCTTAAAGTAATATCCGATATGGGATTTACTGATTACTTTTTGATTGTTTTTGATTATGTTAGATTCTCGATTAAAAATAATATAATGGTCGGTGCAGGAAGAGGTTCAGCTGTGGGTTCTTTAGTTGCTTATTCTTTAGGTATAACTAGTTTAGATCCTTTAAAGTATGATTTATTATTTGAAAGATTTTTAAATCCTAATCGTGTAACTATGCCCGATATAGATATTGACTTTGAAGATGAAAGAAGAGAAGAAGTAATTGCTTATGTTAGAGATAAGTATGGATCTGATAAAGTTGCTAAGATAGTGACTTATGGAACTTTAACTACTAAAGAAGTTTTAAGAAGTGTTGCTAAAATTAATAATGTTGATGATTTAACTTTATCTAGTCTTTTTAAACATATTAATCCAAAACTTGATTTAAAGAATAATTTAACTAAAGAAGTAAATGATATTTTAAATAGAAATTCGCTATTGAAAAAAGTGTATGATGAAGCCTTCTTTTTAGAGGGAATAAAAAAACATGTATCAACAACAGCTGCTGGAGTAGTTATATCAAGTGTTCCATTAGTTGATGTTATGCCACTTACTTTATCAGGAGATGAATATTTAACTGGTTATGACAAAGATGAACTTGAAAGTTTAGGAATACTTAAGATGGACTTCTTATCAATTAAGAATCTTACAATCATGTCTGGAGTATTAAAAGATATAGAATCATCTACAGGAAAGAGAATAAATATTAATAATATTCCATTAGATGATAAAGAAGTATTTGATTTATTTAAAAGAGCAGATACGGTTGGAGTATTTCAGTTTGAATCTGTTGGAATGAAGAATTTCTTAAAAAGACTTAATCCTGAATGTTTTGACGATTTAGTAATGGCTCTTGCAATTTATCGACCTGGGCCAATGGGATCAATTGATGAATATTTAGCAAGAAAGAATAATCATAAGAAAATAACATATGTTGATGATTCTTTAAAAAACATATTAGAACCAACTTATGGTATTTTAATATATCAAGAGCAAGTTATGGAAATCTTAAGAAGTATGGGTAATTTTAGTTATGCCGAGGCAGATATTATAAGAAGAGCAATTAGTAAGAAAAAGCTTAGTGTTATGGAAGAAGCCAAGAGTAAATTTATTGATAATGCTTTATCTTTAGGATATACTAAAGAAAGTGTCGAAGGAGTATATAATTTAATAGTTAGATTTGCTGATTTTGGATTTAATAAATCTCACTCAGTTGCTTATGCTTTTATAGCTTATCAAATGGCTTATTTAAAGGTTCATTTTAAAGAGTTTTACTATATTAATTTACTTAATATTAATATTGGTGGGGAGGCTAAGACTAAAGAGTATATAGATGAAGCTAAACATGCTGGAATTAATATATTAAAACCGGATATTAATTTATCAAATATTAAGTATTCAAAAGAAGAAGATGGAATTCGTTTACCTTTAAGAGTTATTAAAGGTGTTGGAAGTACTGCTGGTAATAAGATAATTGAAATAAGAGGAACTAAACATTTTGAAGATTTCTTTGATTTTATAGCTAGGTGCTATGGATTTAATGTCAATAAAAAAGTTTTAGAAGCACTAATTATGGGTGGTGTATTTGACTCTTTTGGGTATAATCGTGCAACTTTAATTAAAAATATTAATTCAGCTATTACCTATGGAGAATTAATAAGAGATTTGGATGCATCACTAGTTAATAAACCACTTATTGAAGTATTCCCTGAGTATTCAGAAATAGATCTTATGAATAATGAACTTGATTTATATGGTTATTATGTATCAACACATCCATCTTCAAAGTATCCTAAATGTTTTAAATTAATAAATATTGAAGCTTATTTTGATAAATTTATTGAATGTGTAGTTTTAATTGAAAGCATTAAAGTAATAAAGACAAAGACAAATAAAGATATGGCCTTTATATCTGCTAGTGATGAAACTTTATCTGGGGAATTTACTTGTTTTGATTCAGTTATGCCACAACTTAATTTTATTAAAAAGGGTGATTTAGTTAAGATAAAGGGAAAAGTTGAAAAGAGATTTGATAAGTATAGTGTGATAGTAAAAACTATAGAAAAAATATAAGTGAGGTATTTATGGGAACATCTTTTGAAAATGGACATCTAGATTTTAAAGAAATGTATAAAGAAAGTTACTCTAAAAGAATAGATTTAAATGTGAGCCTTATCGATGATATTAATAATTATTTGAGTTTACTTGAAGAGCGTCTATTTGAAAGTGGCTTATATGAAAGTGATATAAGTGAGATTAAGGATGCAATAAAAAAATTATATACAATAGATTTTTCTATAAGAAGAGAAATAGAAAGACATATTGCTAATTATAAAAAGGATGAAAGATTTGATGAATTAATTAAATATCAAAAATATTTACTTAGAGTTATTGGAGATATTGGTATTCGTCTTATTAGAATTTTAAAGGATCTAAAAATAAGTGTTGGCAAATATAATATAAAAGATTTTATTAAAGATAATTCTAGTTTACTTCATTTAGTTTCAACTAATAATCATTCTAACCAAAGAATTAGAAAAGTATCAGATGATTCGTATTTTTATTTATGCCATTTTCATGATGAAAAAAGATCATCTATGAAAGTAAATAATCATAAGAATCGATTGTATTGCTATGGATGTGGAACAGACTTAGATGTATTTAATTATTTAAGATATATTGAAAACATTAGTTATAATGATGCTCTATTACTTCTTGCTGAAATTAATAAAATAAAGGTATATGATAATAAATTTAGTGCATCAGATGAATTAGTAAAAAAGTATACTAATGGGTCTTCTTTAAGAAGGTATGAGATGCGTGTTATATCAGGAAGAAAAAGAGCTAGCTATAAAAATAAGACACTTAATAATATTTTAGCTATGGAAAAGTTTGATCAAGAGCTTGAAACGATTAGAAGAATTAGGAATGATGAGTATATAAGTTTTACAAGTGGTAGTAAGGGGAAAGTATTAAAGTATGAAGAATATTAGAACACCAAATTATAATGATTATTTAGAATACCAAATGTATTTAGGGAATACTCCTAATTTTATGGTTAAATATTTAGGTTTAGATTTTATGTTACGACTTAAAGGTATAATCATGTTATGTGGAATGATTAATGCATCTCCTAAAATGTATAATTTTAATTTACCTTTTATTACTCGTTTTGCTCATTCTTTAAATGACGCTAAGATTACTTATAAATTAACTAATAGTAAAGAGATGTCTCTTGCTAGTTTATTTCATGATGTATCATCTCCGACATGGTGTCATGTAGTTGATTATATGAACAGAGATTATGTTTTTCAAGAAAGCACAGAAGATAAAACAGCATCTATTCTTGCGTCTTCAAAAGAATTAGAAAAATTCTTAAAGGAAGATGGGATAAAACTTGATGATATAATTGATTTTAAGCGTTATTCAGTATGTGATTTGCCTCGACCTAAGTTGTGTGCAGATCGACTTGAAAATACTTTGACATCGGCTTTTGCTTGGTCAGGTAATATTACACTTGAGGAAGCAAAATTAGTAGTTGATTCATTAACTCTTTTTCAAAATGAAGATAATGATGCAGAAATTGGTTTAACTAATCTAGAAGCTGCTAATATTTTAATAAGGATTAATGCAGAGATTAATGAGTTAACTCATACTAAAGAAGATAATTATATGATGATGGTTGCAAGTGATTTATTAAAAAGATGTTTAGAAGTTGGACTATTTACTTATGATGATTTATTTACAATGACTGAAAGGGAGTTAATTAAAAAAATTGAGGAAGGTAAGGAAAGAGACAAACAAATATTAGAGTATTATTTTATGTATAAACATACAGAAGTTGTTCCTGAAAGTTTTACTGCACCTAATGTTAAAGAAGTTGTTTTAAGACCTTTAGTAAATGGAAGAAGGATTTAATATGAAATATTCTTGGAATTTATATAAAATTTATGAAAGTGATGATGCTTGGGAGAGCGGTAAAAATGAATTAATCCAAACTATGGAGGATTTTTCAAAAATAATAGATGAATTGCCAAATTCTTTAGATAGTTTTTTTAATGTAACAAAGAAGCATATTTTAATAAATGAACTTATTGAAAGAGTGTATTGTTATCCTCGAAGATTTTTAGATTTAAATATAAATGATGAAGTACATAAGCGTATGTTTGATGAAGCTTTAAATATTTATAATGATGTTTTAAAGCTTACTTCACGTTTTATGGATGTAGCACTTAAGTATAAAAAACAAGTTTGTGAGTATTTAAAACAAGATGAAGCAGCTTATTATAAAAGATATTATGAAATCTTATTTAATAGTAATACATATAAAAATGATGGAGATATATTTAAGGTATATCAAAGTATAAGAAATGAATATCAAAGCTTAATAAGTAATATTCTTTATAAAGAAATTGAAGTAGATGGAAAAATTTTTTTAGTTAATGAAAAAAATTATTCTAATCTCTTACTTAATGATGATAGGAATATTAGAAAAAAATCTTTTCTTCTACTTAATGAAGCTTATTTAGATATAAGTGATGAAATAACTGATCTTTATATAAGAAAGTTAAAAAATGATATTGAACTTTCTAAAATTAAAGGTTATAAGAGTTTAAAAGAAATGAAATTATTAGAGTTAGAACTACCAGAAAATTTAATTGATAATACAATTCGTGCAATAAAGGAACATACATCAATCATGCATGATTATGTTACTATAAAGAAACGACTTGTTGGTGAGAATAATTATTACTTATATGATTCATCATATCCAAAAACAAAAGAAGGTAAAACTATTTCAATGGATGAAGCAATTAAAATAGCTAAGGAATGTTTATCAATATTTGGTGATGATATGCTAAAAAAAATTGAATCACTAGAAGATGGTTCAATTGATGCATACCCAAGGGATGAAAAAAGAAAAATGAATTTTACTGGTATTACTTATGCGGGAATACCTTATATATGTTTAAACTATAATAATAAATTATCAGGAGTTAGAAATCTAATTCATGAACTTGGTCATGCTACTCATTTACTTTATTCAAAAGAAGAAAATGATTTTACTTATTTTGAATTTAGTTTATTTTTAACAGAAGTAGTTGCTAAAGTAAATGAAGCAAGATTTAATAGTTTTATGAGTGATGAGAATGATGAAGATGAAATACCTTTTATCTTATCCAGTCAGCTTAATTCAATTTTTAATCAAATCATGTTTACTGAGTTTGAAGATAAAATTGTAGAAATGTTAGAGAATGGTAAGGAAGTAAATAAAGATATTATTAGTGGAATTTATGAAGATTTATTATATGAATATAATGGGGTATCCTTAAGCAAGCATAAGTATAATAAATATGGTTGGTTAAGAATCGGACACTTTATTATGCAAGAACCTTTTTATTTATATCAGTATTCTATTGGAACAATTCTTGCAAACGTTATTAATTATAAACTAATGAATAACCCTGGATATATAGAAAAGTATAAGGATTTTTTAAGAATTGGAAATAAAATGAATATAATTGATTCCCTTAAAACAATTGATATTGATTTATTTGATAAAAAGATATTTGATGATGCCTTTGATAGTTTAAATAAAATGATAGATATATTAAATAAAAACTCTTAAAAGAGTTTTTTTAATGCATTACAAAATTCGACAAATGCTAAAGAGATTTTATGTTAGTATAACAAACCGTGGAAGCAGAAAAGATGTTTATCACCTCTAATACCTTGGGTGAAAATTCAGGGGGTTTTGGTTTAAGTAGTAGAGGGGTGATATGGTGATCAACTTAAAGGACTTAATAATGTTAATACAAACGATTACTATTTTATTACTAATTTTATTTAGATAATAAAAAACATCTTTATTCTTCTGAATAAAGATGCAAACACTATGTGGTAAGCATCATACCCAAGAGATAATCTGCTTTCACCTATTTCATTATAGCATAAGTTATTTTATTTATACATATATTATTTAATCTTTTTTGTGATATTTTGTAGAAATAAAAGTTAATGTTTGTTAAAATAATTTATTAGTACTTTAGAAAATGTTAAGTTATCAACTAGATTGTTTAATTTTTATATATTATTTGGTATAATTTAGTTATATTGAAAAGGACTGTTTATATGGAAAATAATACTAATAATGTTAATGATAAGGGTAAGATAATGGTTTTGGTATCATTAATTATTGCTGTTTCTATTTTGTTAGTAGCATTTATTTTTGTTACTGTTATAGATTTAACACATAAGGATGCACAATCTCGAATTAGCACGACAACAAGAAGAACTATATCTACTAAAACAACTAATGAAATAGATGATTTTGTTACTGAAGCAATAACTGAAGTACCAACTACTTCAAGTAGTGATAAGCCTGTAACTACAGAGCCAAAAACGACTACAACAAGAAAAGTAGTTGAATCAGTTGTCACAACTAGCACGACTAATAATTCAAGTGGTGGCACAGTAATTCCATCTCATTCTTATGATATTGCATATGACTCTACAACTTATCCTGATGCGTTAGATACATGGGAGTGGGAAATAGTTAATTTAATAAATCAAGAAAGAAAAAATAATGGTTTATCGGAACTAAGTGTTGCAAAAGAGTTACGTAATAAATCAGAAGAAGCTGCTTATATGTATTATGCTAGTAATAAAGTAGCTGATAATTTGAAAAGTTACTTGAATGGTTATGCGTATCTATATGGTCATAGTAACTTAAATATTGATGCAAGAACTATATATGAAAGTGCTTTAAATTCAACAAAGATTACAACTAACCCTGATATAAAATATGTTGGAGTTGGAGTTTTAGTTAAAAGTGAAGGTTTAGATACATACTATTATGTACTTACTTATGAATAGGGAGTGTTTACATGTTTGAATATATGGGAGATAGACTATCTAACGCTATTAAGAATATTAAAGGCATGGGTAGAATTACAGAAGATAACATTGGAGATGCAATGCGTGAAATACGTATGGCACTTTTAGAAGCTGATGTTAACTATGAAGTTGTTAAAGAGTTTATTAAAAATGTTAAAGAAAAAGCTTTAGGTTTAGAAGTAGAAAAAACTTTAAAACCAGAAGAATTATTTATAAAGTTAGTTAAAGATGAATTAGTTAGCTTATTAGGTGGCGATTATGTTGCTTTAGAAACAAGCAAAAATCCAACAATTGTTATGATGGTTGGATTACAAGGATCTGGTAAAACTACTACTAGTGGTAAGATTGCTAACTTAGTAAGAAAGAAACATAAAAAGAATCCTTTATTAGTTGCATGTGATATTTATCGTCCAGCTGCGATTGATCAATTATGTGAAATTGGATCTTCGCTTAATATACCAGTATTTGAACGTGGGAAAGAAAATCCTGTTGAGATAGTAAAAGAAGCATTAGTTTATGCTAAAGAAAACAAACATGACTTTATTATAATAGATACAGCAGGACGTTTGCACATAGATGAAGAATTAATGGATGAACTTGTATCAATAGAAGATACTGTTAAACCTAATGAAGTTTTACTTGTAATTGATGCAATGATGGGACAAGATGCGATTAATGTTATCAAGGGATTTAATGATAAATTAAAACTAACTGGAGCAATATTAACTAAGATGGATGGTAACACTAAAGGTGGTGTTGCTTTATCAGTAAGACATTTAACTAATGTTCCAATCAAGTTTATAGGTGATTCTGAAAAGCTTGATGGTTTATCAGAATTCTATCCAGAGAGAATGGCAGAACGTATTTTAGATATGGGAGATATTCTATCAATTGCTGAAAAAGTGGAAGGTATTGTCTCTGAAGAAGACGCTAATGATTTAGCTAAGAAAATGAAAAAAGGAGAGTATTCTTTAGAGGACTTCCTTACTAATTTAAAACAAATTAAAAAGCTTGGACCTCTAGAAAATATTTTAAAAATGCTTCCAGGTGCAAGAAAGATGGGAATAGGAGATATAAACATTGATCCTAAAGATATGGCTCATGTTGAAGCTATAATTCTTTCAATGACTCCTTATGAAAGAAGACATCCGGAAGTATTAAAGAATTCTCGTAAAATTAGAATTAGTAAAGGATCTGGCAGAAGCGTTGAAGAGATAAATCGATTACTAAAACAATTTGAACAAATGAAAGTTATGATGAAACAAGTTAGTAATGGGAATATGAAAATGCCTTTTTAAATAATATTATAAGTAAAGTACTATAATAATTAGTTAAGTACTTTACTTTTTTTATGCTATGATATATAATTATTTAGGCATTAAGGATTCGAGGTAGAAGTTATGGAATATAATATTTTAGATGATTTAAGAGATTTAAATATTTTAATTAAAAGGAAATTATTTTCTTTAGGTAAAAAGAATGGTATAAATGTACCACCAAGTCCCTTACAAGTTAAAATATTTATGTATATTTATGAATCCGAAGGAGAAGTATCTCAAGTCGATTTAGTTAGAGAGCTTAATGTTTCAAAAGTATCTATAAGCGAAGCTGTTTCAAAGATGGTTAATAGTGGTAATTTAGAAGTTATTACTAGCAAAAAGGACGCCAGAAAAAATGTAATTATGGTCACTGAGAAAGGAACTCAGATTATGAATACAATGATTCATTCATTTGAAACATTAAATAAAGATATAAGTGAAAATCTTACTTTAGAGGAACTTGAACTATTCTCAAAAGTAATGCAAAAATTAAAGAAAAATATTAGGGAGGAATAATATGTTTAAAATATTTAAGAATTTTACTAAAAAGGATATAGTTTTAATTGTTATATGTATATCTTTAGTAGCTGGACAAGTATTTTTGGATTTAAAAATACCTGATTATATGAGTGAAATTACTAGGCTTATTCAAACTGAGGGTAGTAGTATAAATGATGTATTAGTGCAAGGATCATTTATGCTAATCTGTTCTTTGGGTAGTTTATTATCGGCAATAGTTGTTGGATTTTTAGCAAGTCGATTATCAGCAAATTTCTCAAGAACTTTAAGAAAGAAAATCTTTGTTAAAGTTGAAGAATTTAGTACTGCTGAAATTAAGGAGTTTCAAACTAGTAGTTTAATAACAAGAACTACTAATGATGTTACTCAGCTTGAAATGGTTATCGCGATGGGACTACAATTAATGTGTAAGGCACCTATCATGGCTGTATGGGCAGTACTTAAAATAATAAACAAAAGTATTGAATGGAGTATCTTAACTGCTGTTTTAGTTGTTATATTACTTATAACTATTTCAATACTTATGGTAATTGTCTTACCAAGATTTGAACGTGTTCAAAAGTTAATTGATAAAGTTAATGGTGTTACTCGAGAAAATCTATCTGGTATAAGAGTAATACGTGCATTTAATGCTGAAGAGTATGAGAAGAAGAGATTTGAAGATGTTAATGAAACATTAACGAATACGCAATTATTTAATCAAAGATGTTTTTCTATTCTTAATCCAGTAATGAATTTAGTAATGCATTCACTTACTTTAGGTATATATTTTATTGGTGCTTATTTAATCATGAATGCTGGATTAGTTGAAAAGATTACATTATTTAGTGATATGGTTGTATTTACTAGTTATGGGATGCAAGTTATTATGTCATTTTTGATGCTTGCTATGATATTTATGATGTGGCCTCGTGCACAAGTATCAGCAAGACGTATTAATGAAGTATTAGATAAAGAAATATCAATCAATAATGGAACATTTAAAGGAAAAACTAGTGAAAT
>CAZWST010000018.1:0-26438 GCA_964636965.1 uncultured Muribaculaceae bacterium | reverse complement strand
ATGATGATTAGGACAATAAGGTGTTCCAATTCTTGCAAATAATAATCTTAAATAATCATAAATTTCCGTAACTGTTCCTACTGTTGATCTTGGATTATTATTAGTTGTTTTTTGATCTATTGAAATGGATGGAGATAATCCTTCAATTGAATCAACATCTGGCTTTGATTCTCCTCCTAAGAATTGTCTAGCATAAGCAGATAAACTTTCTACATATCTTCTTTGACCTTCAGCATATATTGTATCAAAAGCCAAACTACTTTTTCCCGACCCTGAAACACCAGTCATAACAATAAGTTTATTTTTAGGAAGTTCTAACGATATATTTTTTAGGTTATTTTCTCTTGCACCTTTTATTATTATTTTATCCATATTATCACCTGCTAAATTTCCTTAATATTTTACCACAATATTTTCTTTTTAAAAGCATAAATTATTGCTATTTCATTATATCGTACGTTTGTTCTTAACGCAACAATTTTTTGTCAACTTGAATTATTTTAAAAAAATTGCTATTATATAGTGCATTAAAAAGAAGGGGAAATGAACTATGGCTTATAAGTCTTGGAATCTAATACAACTATCTATTCAATTAAGAAAAGTAAAAGCTATGGGCGATAAAATAGATGAAGATATAATAAAACAATTACTAAATGATTCTATAATTCCTTTTGACAACGATTCATATCCTAATACTAAAGAATTTAATAAAGCTGTCTTAGATGAATATTCATATTATTTACCATATATTCAAGATCTTTCTTTAAAAAAACCCTTTAATATTCCTAAACATTCACCAATTTCTATACCAATAGAATCTCAGTTAGAATTTCTATATGAATTTTTTAGTACTACAACTCCTGAATGGATGAATCTATTTGACTCTATATATAAAGAAAGAAAAAAGAATTTAAAAGTTGCAAATTCAGGTAATTATTCAATTTATTTAGGTTCAATTGATTATTCTTATATATCATTGAATAAAAACTATAAAATAGATGATTTATTTAATTTAGTACATGAGTATACACACTCAATAATTGATAGAATCAATTATAGAATGAGTTATAATTCACATTATCCTTTTATAGAAATAGGTCCATTACTTATGGAATGTATTTCAGCATTACTTATGAGGGAATACTATTTAGATATTGATTCTAATGTTGAAGATTATTTAAAAGAGATACTTAACTTAATAATTACTTATTCTAAAAATATTATTAATATTAATGATAGTATAGATACATGCACAATTCAAAGAAATGCTGATTTAATACATGATATTTCATATGTTATTCCTTATATACACATATTTGAATTATTCTATTTATATTTATCAGATAAAGAAAAATGGTTTTATACTCTAAATAGAATAATTGAATTTCCACCAACTAATAATTATATAGAAGACATGAAAAAATTAGGATTAACTCCTAATAGATTTATGGATAGATATATTAATGATTTAAATAATCATCTAAAAGTTTAAACATTTCTTCAGCTGATTTTAATGTACAAATCTCATTTTTTATTTTAGATGCACCATTAAGACCTTTTACATACCATAAAGCATGACTTCTTATTTCTAGAAGTGCAGCTTTTTCACTTTTATCTTGAACTAAATACGAAAAATGAGTTTTAAGCATATTAATTTTTTCTTCTGGTGTAACTTGTTTTGGAATTGTTCCATTTTCTAAATAATCTACTGTTTCTTTAATTAACCATGGATTACCTAGTAATCCTCTTCCAATCATAACTGCATCACATTTAGTTTCATCGAGCATTTGTTTTGCTAAATAACAAGTTGTTATGTCTCCATTTCCAATAACAGGAATAGAGACATTTTCTTTTACTTTTTTTATAATATTCCAGTCGGATTTTCCTGAATACCCTTGTGATCTAGTTCTTCCATGTATTGCAATTGCACTTGCTCCAGATGATTCTATTATTTTTGCTATTTCTACAGCATTGATGCTATCACTATCCCAGCCACTTCTAATTTTTACAGTTACGGGTACATTTACAGCATCAACTACTGCCCTTACTATTTTACCTACCATTACTGGATCCTTTAATAAAGATGCCCCAGATAAAGAACGCACAGCAACTTTAGGTACTGGACAACCCATATTTATATCAATAATGCTCGGATGAAACTTTTCTTCTATTATTTTGGCTGCTTCACTTAATACTTCTGGATTTCCACCAAATAACTGAATAGCTACTGGCATCTTAATCTTGTCAATTCCATTAAGCATATCGAATGTTTTTTTATTGTTTCTTACTACTGCTTCAGCACTAATAAGTTCAGTAACAGCATAGCCACATCCTAAAGATTCTACAATACGCATAAACGATGGATCAGATATTCCAGCCATTGGTGCTAAAACAACTCTATTTTTTATTTCAACATTCCCGATATTCCACATAAATATCACCTACGTGAATTATAGAGTAATAGTAAGTTATTTGTCAATTATTATTCGTATTTTAAACAATCTACTATTTTTAATTTTTTAGTTTTCTTAATTGGTAAAATAGACCCTATTATTGATAAAGAAATACTGATAATTAAAAGTATACCTAGTGTTTTAGGGTTAATAAGTAAAATATTTTTCATACCTGTAAGATTTGTTAGTAATTCATTTATTGGAATACTTAATACTTTACTTATTATAAAACTTAATATACTTGCAAATATTCCTAAGAAGATATTTTCAAAAAGAAAGATATTTTTTATATGGAAATTATTTAAACCCAATGATTTAAATAACCCTATTTCTTTTATTCTTTCTAATATAGAAATATAAGAAATTATACCAATCATTATTGTTGAAACTAAAAGAGATATTGAACTAAATGTTAATAAAACAATAGTTATTCCATCCATTATTGTTTTTGATAGACTTTTTATCGTTGTTGAATAATCTGTGTATTCTACTTCTGGAGTAGTATTTAAGTGTTTTAAGATATCTTGCTTACTTTTATAATCATGTGGATAAAGTGTAATTGCAATTGGAAGTGAGTTTGAGAATTCTTGATATCCAAGTAAACCACTTAAAGTATTTAAATAAGAATCTTCTGATATTTCGGCAACTCCTACTATTTTGTATTTTTCTTTTTTTATCTTAAGTTCTCTATCCAAAAAATCTTCTTGTTTAAATTTGTTTCCCGATAAACCCAAATTAGTTATGGTACTTTTATCGATTGTTTTATTGGAAATAATAAGTATTAGTTCATTTTTATTTTCAATATTCCTTCCACTTATCAAATTTAATTCATCTATTTTTTTATTGCTTATATTAAGTATATTATTATTAATTAAATAAGTGTTTATTTGATAATTTAATTTGTCTTTTATATTGTTTAGATTATTAATATATTTTTCATCTATTATATTTTCATGTTCTGTTTCTTTTACATATATGTAATCGTCTTGGTGATTTTCATTTAAGAAAATATTATTTAGTTCATTATCTAAATTAGAACTTGTCTCTGATATAAATATTGGATACTTACTTAGACTTTCTTTTTCTTCTATCTCCATGCTTTTATTAAACCCGATTGATATACCCAATACTAAACTAAAAGAAATAAGTCCAACACTAAAAGCAATTACTGATAGTATATTTCTTTTATATTTATTAATTATGTTTTTAAATATAATATTTAGTAATCTACTTATATTAACTCGAGAGGTTTTTAAAATTTCTTTATTTACATTAGGACATTTATATTTGTTAGTGTCACTTACAACTAATCCATCTTCTAAAGATATAATTCTGTCTGAATACTTTAAAGCCAACTCTTTATTGTGTGTTACCATAATTACTAATCTGTCCTTGGAAATATTTTTTAAAAGTTCCATTATTGAATTTCCCGTTTTTATATCTAGTGCTCCAGTTGGCTCATCACATAAAAGAATTTTAGGACTTCCAATAATACTTCTTGCAATGGCAACTCTTTGTTTTTCTCCTCCACTTAGATTTTTAATTTTCATATACTTTTTATCTTGTAATTTTAAATATTTTAATAATTCATCAATGTTACTTTCTTTGTTAATAAGTTCAATGTTATCAACAACATTTAAGTAGTTAATAAGATTATAATTTTGATAAACAAAACCAATTACAGCGTTATGGTATTTATTTAAATCTTTTGGTTTAAGCTTATTAATGCATATACCATTAACAAATACGCTTCCCTTTGTTGGTGTATCAAGTCCACCAATTATATTTAATAAAGTAGTCTTTCCACAACCTGATGGTCCTAAAATTGATACTAATCCTGTATCACCAAATTCCAAATTAATATCATTTAATACAACGTTTTTACTTCTTTCATACTGCTTGCTTATGTTTCTTAAGATTAACATATGCTCTCCTTTCAGTACTACATGCGTTGTATTATAACTTAAAAAGCATAAAAAAAATAGAATAAATTTATTCTATTATTATATTTATTTTATTGTATATATTCTAATTTTAAAAATCAGTTATTCTATTTCCTTTTACTATGTAAGGTTTGTCTGCTATTTCTAACATTGGTGTATCACTTATACTATCTGAATAAGCTTCCATTACTTCGACATTTTCATACTTTTTATTTAATCGTTTAATTTTTTCACGTCCATAGCAATTTAAACCTTTAAATTTACCAGTTTTTTTATCAACATCACTTGCAATAAGATCAAATACTTTTAGATATTTACAAATTGGTGCCAATAAAAACTCTGGAGATGCGGATATTATTATATCTTTATTATGCTTTTTTGAATTATAGAAATCTTTTATATAACATTTATGAGTATCCCAAAATTCTTCTACTAAAGAATCGACATCATTAACTTCATTTAGAAATGAAAATATTTTTTCTTTAAATTGGGTCTTACTAAGTTTTTTAAATTTATAAAGAATAGCATTAAAGGCTATTTTAGGTATATATTTAAAAATACGTGGATATTTCATCATTGCATAAAAGAAAAAATCTGTTGATGAATCACCTTTGTATATTGTATTATCAAAATCGTATAAATTTACTTTCATAAATTCACCTACTTTTTATTGTCATGTTCAAATAAAATATCTGTTTTTAACACTAATATTACAAAAAGAAGTAGAAGTGCTCCGTAAAGGATCATACTTATTTTTTTATCTCCAAGTGTATAAAAAATTGATACTGTTGCAAATAAGGCATTTATTCCATACATGATAAGTACAGAAGTTCTTACTGACTTAGTTCTTTTTAAGAATTGGTGATGAAGATGTTGTCTATCAGCAGACGAAACACTTTCACCTTTAATTATTCTTCTTAGTATTGCTAGTGCTGTATCTAAGATAGGCTCAAATAATAATAATAATGGAATTATTAACGATGTGATAGTAGCTGTCTTAAATCCTAATAGTGCAATTATCGAGATTATAAAGCCCAAGAACATACTTCCTGCATCTCCCATGAAAATTGATGCTGGTGCAAAATTATATACTAAAAATCCCAAACATGAACCAATCATGATTAAACATAATATTACATCCAAGCCACCCAAGCGATTCATTATGTATCCAATTATTGCAATAGTAATAAAATAGATTGTTGAAGTTCCAGCAGCTAATCCGTCTAGTCCATCAACAAAGTTAATCGCGTTCATGATAGCTACAATAAATATTACAGCTAATGGATAGGCAAATGCACCGAACTTAAATTGAATACCAAATATAACCATATCGTTGAATGCTATATTGCCATAAAAAACTACAATGCTTGCCGCAATTATTTGACCAATAAACTTATAAGATGGTTTTAAAGAATTGATATCATCGCATATTCCAACAAGTATAATTATAAATCCACCAATAAGGACTGATAACATTTGTGTTGTTTTTGGAGCAAATAACATATAGCCTATTAAGAAAGATAAGAATATTGCTAGTCCTCCTAATCTAGGCATTATTTTATGATGTACTTTTCTTTTATTATCTGGTTTATCAACTGCACCAATATGAAAAGCAATCTTTTTTACTATTGGAGTTAAAATTACTCCTGATAGAAAACATACTAATATTATCCAAAATATGTTGTAATTATTAACCGTTAGTTTAAATATATTCATATTATCACTCCTAAATTAATTATACACTAGTTCAACTTAGATGTAAAAATTTTTTAGAGTAAAAAATAAAAATAAAAAGTCCTTAAAAAGGACTTTATTAACTAAAATGGTGATCTGTATGGGATTTGAACCCATGTATGTAACCTTGAGAGGGTTATGTGTTAGACCGCTTCACCAACAGACCAATTAAATTAATACATTAAGAGTATAACAAAATTTATTTATTAATACAAGAAAAAAAATAGCCGAAGCTATTTTATATTCCTAGAATAATTAAATCATCAATAGAAGATTTTACGATGTTAACAAATGTCTTAATTTCTATTTTACTTATCAATTCTTTTAAAACATCTATATCTATTATTACTAAATCAGGTCTTTTAATGATTATTTTACCAACTGATTCTGATAAACCTATCGTATTATAATAATCTAATACTTCTCTTACACTGTTTTCAGTTAAAACCATTAAGTCTAGTATATCTTTGGAAATGTTACTTAAGATATAATCATAATCCATACTAGTAACACCATACTCTTTAATGTACTCTATCATTTTAATTCACCCCAGTTAATATAACCTGTTTTACTTTCTTTATAGACTTTCGCGATTATAAATTTATTAAGTTCATCTATATTTGATAAATCAACACTGCTAATTATTTTAATTACATTAAGTTTCTTATCAAGAGAACCCATTTTTAATAAATTATAATTTGTATTATTTTCATTAAAGAAATCAGCAAGGTTAATATTATGTTTCTTCATTATTTCAATGTTATCAATTAATAAAGAAGGGTTTATAGATAAAGTTTTATAACATCTATTAATAACATCTTTTTTATTAGCACCTAGTTTAGATAGATAATCTATTGTATAATCTAAAGTTTTATGATCTATTAACATAAATATTGGATTTCTTTTTATTAAAGTTACATAATTAACATTGTTACTTTTTAGTAATTCTAAATTATTCATATAATCATAGTATTTAGATTGATAGTATGTATTAGTCTTACATAAGAATACTGATGGAATTTTATTAACTATTAATTTTAATAATGGAATATTTACTATGTCATTTTCATCTTTTAAACTATTAACAACATTAGAAATTGATTCTTCTGTTGCAAATAATAAAAGTACAAGTCTTCCAACAATATTATCTTTTTCAATGAAATGAAGAATTCCTCCATTTTCAGCTTTATTCTTTTTAACTAGTTTATAAGTCTGTTCAACCTCTTCGGCATTACATTTCTTTAGTTCACTTAATAAAATATTTGGTATTTCCTTTGTTTTAATATCTAATCTTTTTAATATATCTTTTATAATTGGATCCATTTTTGGCCTCCTTATCATTTGAATATCAAATATTGGGGCATTTCTTTTTTTAGCTTTTATTAAGTTAATATTTAAATCGTTAATGTATTTCATAATGACTAACATATTTTTATCATAGTTAGCACTGTCATAATCATGTACAACTTGATTTACCATTTCTAAATCATTAATTAAAAAGTTGCTATTTACTTGTTTTTGTAACTCAAATAATCTAGATTCATACTTATCTTTATCTAAGACATCTGGATTAAGAGATTTTATTTTCTTATCTAAAATCTTTTTAAAAGCATTTATAGCTTCTGTATGTTCTTGAGTTAAGCGAACATTAAGATTATATTCTTTCTTGCCAATGAGTAAGTCTCTTGCACTACGGACATTTATTTTAAATGTATCTATATCTTTTACACTAGCTAAATTAGCTACCTCATTAATCATAGAATCAGTAACTTCATAAAAATTATTAACATCTTCATTTATACGAGTTAATAAATCTTTAATATTTATATTATCTATCATCATATCATCATAAGTTATTTTAGATAATTTAGATAATCTATCTTCAATAATTGAAGATAATAATTTTTTCCCCTCATCCATTCTTCTTCAACTCCTAGTTTATCTTTTCTTTTGTCTTCTTTTTCTCTTCTAATAGTTTATATTGTTCATTTAGTTTTTTCAAGATATTAATTGCTTTTTGATACTCCTGGCTATCAAAATCAAGTGAATCTATTGTTTCAAGTGTTTCAAATATTGGTTTTAAAACAGATAACTCTTTTAAATCTATTGCTGATTCTCTTGAATTTGTTATTTTTTCAATTTCAGCCAGTGTTAAATCTGCATATTCTTTAAAATCTTTTTCACTTATTCCTTGTTCTATAGAATTATAATAAAAGTCTAGCTTTTCATTTTTTATATCCAATGCTTCATAGTAGACACTATCATGTATTGGTTTAATATTATTTAAGACTGTAGAAATAATTTCATCTAATTCATCGCGGTCTTTTTGATTTGAACATTGTGAATATCTATCTTCTAAGTTTGAAGCTATTATAATCGTTATAATATTTGTCATAATACTCACAGCAACACCTGTTTTTTCGGCTATACTTGCTGCTATAGTTGGTATTGTATCTATATCTACTTCTATATCCTCTAATGAAGATTTTACTATCCCCATCAATTCTTGATTTTCAAAATAACTTGATATTTTATCATATTCACGAGAAATTATAAGGCTAGCATTTATATCTTCATCTTCAACAGCAACATTATTTCCTTTAGCAATATAATCTAGTATTCTCCACTTATCTTCATCAAGTAAACCAATTTCTGACATAACTCTAGATATTTCATTTATTTCTGAAAAAGGTTCTTCAAAAGAAGATTTCTCAAATAAATCTATATACTTTTGATAAAGTGTGATTTTCTCATTGAACATCTGAGTTTGGTTAGTACCAATACTTATAAAATCACAAATATATTTATTTATGATATTTGCAATATTTTCATAATATTCATCAACTTTACTCATCATATAGTCTATTGAATCATTATTTTGACCAACGTAAGATAGTAAAAGACGGATATCTTTTTTATCTACATTCATTAAAGAACGAGCAGTTATTTCAACATCTGTGGAGATATTATAATGTTTTAGTATTTTATTAATTTCATCTATTTTAGAATTATTAATATTTTCAGAGACTTTTTTTCCTGATAATAATTCAATACGATTCTTTAGTTCACTTAAAAAGGCTTCAATACTTTTTTTAGTTTCTATTGATTCCATTATATATACCTCCTATTATTATAAATTATAGCAAAAATGGTTAGCCATGTAAAGAAATTGGGTATATTTTTAAAGTTGTATTTATCATTTTTATGTGTTACTATTAAAAAGTAGAAGGGTGATGCATATGAATACTAGTGTTAAATTATTTGATGCTAATAATAAATTGGTCCCAAATTTTGACGATGAAATAGAAAAAATATTAATTAGTGTTCATGGAGAAAAGTATTATGATACCGATGAAGAATTAATAAACACAAATGAGATACCTATTCAAGAAGAAATCCCCGAGGAAATAAAAGAAAATGTTGTAGAAAAAACTGATAAATCCGAAAAAAACAATATTTCAATTAAAGATTTTATCCCTGTATTATTCTTTATACTAATCTTTATTGTTATTGTTATCGCTGGATATTATTTTTTAAATACTGTTGACTTAATGAGTTTTATCGGACATTAAAAATGTCCTTTTTTGTGGTATAATTATGTGGGTGATTAAATGGACTTAAGTAAAATAGACGTAGAAATAAATCCTGAATATACTATGAAGAAAAAAGTAAATGGGAGTAACCTTTATTTATCACAAGAAGAAATAGATATATTAAAATCTTACGATATTGATTGTATGAAATATAATTCTTTAAACGATTTACTTTATGATTTAGAGAACATTGAAGATGAAATTAATGATGATGTTTTAACAAATGTGATTGATGCATTAGCTGAAAGAAATTATTATGAGAACTTCAAAAAATAATATTGATTATCAGTAATTATATGTTATAATTAAATATAGAAAGGCTATGGTTAATATGGGTGTTGTTTTAAGACTTGATCGAGTTATGGCTGATAGAAAAATATCGCTTAAAGAACTTGCACAAAATGTTGGTATTACTGAAGCTAATATGTCCAACTTAAAAACAGGAAAAGTTAAAGCAATTAGATTTTCAACGTTAGAGAAAATATGCAGTACTCTTAAGTGTCAGCCTGGAGATATTTTGGAATATAAAGAAGACGACATTAAAGGTCTATTATAAAAAGCAACTTATTAGTTGCTTTTTTCATTAAATATTTTAAATTCTTTAGGTATGCGTGATGTAAATTCCATTTCTTCATGAGTTAGAGGATTTTCTAAAACTAAACGCGAGGCATGAAGACAAACTCTTCTTAATGGATTTTTAGTAGAGCCATATTTCTTATCTCCGATGATTGGATGATTAATTCCCTGCAATGCTACTCTTATTTGATTCTTACGTCCTGTTTCTATAAATACTTGTAATATAGAAAAAGCATTTGTTCTTTTTAATACTTTGTATTCCGTAATAGCGAGTTTTCCTTTTTCTTTTGAAGTTTTAATGGTTTGAAGAGTTTTTGTCTCTTTTAAATATTCTTCAATTCTTTCTTCATCTTTTTTGACATTTCCTTCAACTATGGCGTAGTATTCTCTTATCTTTGCTAAGTTATTCCAATCCTCTTGAAGAAGATGTTTTAGTTTTTCGCTTTTAGCAAATAATACGAGACCAGAAGTGTCTTTATCAAGTCTATGAACTATGAATACTTTGTTGTTTTTATTTTTCTTCTTTTCATATTCATATACTTTATGATAAAGAGTATTTATCTTTTCATCATTGGTTGCAATTGTTAAAAGATGAGCTGGTTTATTTACGACAATTATGTTTTTATCTTCGTATACAATATCTAATTTATCTTTTTTCATAAACTATCCTTTTCTACATTATTCTATCTTAATAGTGCCACCTATATAGAAAAGTATAAATTATTTACAAGGAAAAGTAAATTGGTCTAACAATTTCTCTTGTCTTTTTTATAAAGCATCAGTATAATTATAATTAGAGGTGAATTAATAATGGCAGAAACTAAAAATACTAAGAAAAAGACAACAACTAATACGAAAGGAATCACTAAACCAAAAACTACTGCAAGTGCAACTAAAAAAACTACAACTACTAAAAAAGCTCCTAGCACAACTGCTAAGAAAACTACAACAACAAAAACAAGTGCTACTGCAGCTAAGAAAGCTACTGCTACTAAAACCACTACAGCTGCTAAAAAAACCACAACAAAGGCTGCTACTCCTAAAAAAACTACTGCTAGTAAAACAGGAGCTACTAAAACTACTACAACAGCTAAAAAAACTACTAGTACTGCTACTAAAAAAGCAACTACTCCAAAGACAGATGTTAAAGATTCAACTACTGCTGTAAAGAAAACTACAAAATCAGCAAAGACACCTGTTAAGGAAGTAAAAAAAGAAGTAGTTAAAGAGCCTGTTAAAGAAGTCAAGAAAGAAACAGTTGTAAAAGAAGTTAAACAAGCAGAAGAAAGTAAAGTTACAAAAAGTGAAGAAGTAAAACCAATTAAGGGATTAAACAACAATGATGTTAGAGAAGCAAAAATCAATAAAAGAATTGATATTGGTATTCTAACAGTTATTATTGGTCTATTTGTCTTAGTTTTAACAACATACTTATCAACAGAGATGGATTTATCTATTGAAACCACTAGAATATTAATTGTTGCTGCTTTAGCTATCGAAGCTATTGGTATGATAGTTATGATTGTTAATATCTGGAAAAGAAAATAATGAATGATATTAGAACATTAAATGAAATAATTACTAATTCTTCATATTTGGTGTTCTTAGGCGGTGCGGGGGTATCTACGGAAAGTGGTATCCCCGATTTTCGTAGTAAGACTGGACTTTATAACAAGAAACAAGAAATACCAGCTGAAGTAATATTATCAAGAACCTTTTTTGATAAATATCCTGAAGCATTTTTTGATTTTTATTTTAATAATTTAGTACATTTATATGTTAAGCCAAATATAACTCATAAAAAATTAGTAGAACTTGAAAGAAAAGGAATACTAAAAGCAATTATTACTCAAAATATTGATGGGCTTCATGAGATGGCTGGATCTAGATGTGTTTATAATTTACATGGAACAATTTATAAAAATAAATGTATGAATTGTAATAAAACATTTAAATTAGAAGAATTAGATATGAAAGGTATTCCTCACTGCAATGAGTGTGGAGGAATTATTAAACCAGAGGTTACTCTTTACGAGGAGGCTTTAGACGAAAAAGTCTTAGAAAACGCAATTAAACATATTAGTAAAGCTGATACATTAATTATTGCAGGAACTTCACTTACTGTATACCCTGCTGCTGGTTTAATTAATTATTTTAACGGAAAAAATTTAATTATTATTAATAAAGATAAACTAAATGTTAATCGTGATGCATTAATTATTAATGAATATTTAGGTAATGTTTTTAATAATATAAATATATAGGAGTTTATATGTGTGAAAGAAGTATTTTATTAACTATTATTTATTATGTTTATAATTTTCTTTGGATAGGTGTTCCTATTCTTTATATAATAGCTTTTATGCTTTATCGCAGTAATAGAAAAGTATATGTAAAAGCATTCAAATATGTAATGATTTGGTTAGTTATTTTGTGTATTCCAAAATTTATAGGTTGGTCATTTGTAAGTAACACATGTTACAATTGTGCACTAAATAATGTATGTAAGGAAAAAGATATGAAAGAAGAAATGGAAGAAAAACAAACTACTACAACCGAAAAGCCTACTGAAAAAACAACTACTACAACAACTAAAAAGGTAGAAACACCTAGCACAGGTAAAGAAGTAATTGGAAAAACTTCAAAGGGTTATGAGATTACTAAAGTTAATGGAGCAACTTATATAAATGGATTATTAATTGTTAATAAAACTTATCCTGTTCCTTCAAATTTCGTTCCAACTAACACTAAAAATCCAAATCCAGGAAATTATACAAATGCCTGCCAAGATTGTATTAATACAGAAGCCTATAATGAATGGACTAAGATGAAAGCCGATGCAGCTGCTGTTGGATTAAACCTTTGGATTCAAAGTGGTTATAGACCTTACAAACTTCAAGAAAAATTATATAATAATTATGTTAATCGTGATGGAAAAAGTGAAGCAGACAGATATTCAGCTCGTCCTGGGTACTCAGAACATCAAACTGGATTGTGTTTTGATATAAATAACCCTAGTAGAAGTTTTAACGAAACTAAAGAAGCTAAATGGATTAATGATAATGCTTATCGATTTGGTTATATTTTAAGATATCCTAAGGGTAAAGAAGATGAAACTGGCTATATGTATGAATCATGGCACGTGAGATATGTTGGAAAAGAACTTGCAGAAAAACTATATAATAATGGCGATTGGATTACGCTTGAGGATTATTTAGGAATTACTAGTGAATATGCTAATTAAGAGTTAATGAGTTAACTCTTTTTTTATGGTATAATTTTATTAGGTGATACTCATGAACTTTATTAATCAGCTAGAAGATGATTCAATACTTATAATACCTTCAAATATTAAAACCAAAGTTCTTACATATATAAATGATAATAAAATATTAAAAAGCATTAAAATACTTAGTTTTAATGATCTAAAAAAAGGCTTGTTTTTTGATTATGATACTTCTGCAACTAAGGCAGTAATGGATTATTTAAATGTATCTTATGCTGTTGCAAATCTTTATATTAATAACCTTTACTACTTAGATGAATGTAATATAAATGATAATAAAATTAAAAAGCTTTTAGATTTAAAAAACTATTTAGACAATAACAATTATTTAATTAAAGATCCTTTGTTTATTGAATTATTAAAATCAAAAAGTCATATTAATGTCTTTGGATTTGATTATATTACACTTTTTAACAAGCACCTATTAAATATAGCCAGTAAATATATAGATGTTAATGTTATTGATACATACTACCATGAATATAGTCATACTGCTTATGAATTTAAAAATAATTTTGATGAGATTTCATTTGTCTTTGAGAGTATTTTGAAACTAATTGATGAAGGTGTTAGTTTAGATAAAATATATATAGCTAACTATACAAATGATGATGCATTCGTGTTTAGGACTTTGACTAGCCTTACTGGATTACCAATTTATTTAGGAAGTACTACTACCCTTTATAGCACAAATATTGGATCTTACTTTTTAAAGAATCTATCTAATAATATGGAAAGATTATTATACAAGATAAGAACTAAATTTGATATTGATGAGAATCCTGAAAATGAAAGAGTTTATACAGTTTTAACAAATATGCTAAATAGTTATTATTGGTGTGATGGTAAATACGAAGACATTAAAGAAATAATTGAACATGATATGCAAAAGCGAAAAATACCTAGTTTGCATTATGACAAAGAAATCTCTTTAACTAATATAATTGATAATGTGTTTGATGATGATGAATATGTTTTTTTAATTGGGTGTAATTTAGGAGTAATTCCTAAATTAAAAAAAGATGAAGATTATATAGATGATAGCATTAAACCACCATATTTAGAAACTACTAATGTCTATAATGAAACAATTAAATCAACTATTATAAAAGTTATAAAAAACATTAAGAATTTAACTATTACTTATAGATTAGGTACACCATTTAAAACATGTGAAAAATCATTTTTACTTAATGATGAAAGCGTAACTATTAAGAAAATGGATGATTTTGTATCAAATTATTCGAACTCCTTAAATATACTTAATTTATCTAAATCAATTGATAATAAAATCAAATTTAATACAGATGATAAGAATTTAAGTTTACTATTTTCTAATTATAAAACAAACTATAAAACATATTCTAATGAATTTAAGGGAATAGATTTAAAAACTTTAAAAGAAAAAATAGATAATAATTTTGTTTTTTCTTATAGTAACATAGTCGAATACTATAAATGCCCTTTTAGGTTTTATACTAATCGCATATTAAAAATTGAGAATTATGAAACTGATTTATCCCAGTTTATTGGAAGCTTGTTTCACTATGTACTTGAGAAGTGTTTAGAAGATACTAGTAAGATTAATGAAGTATTTAAGGAATACGTTGATGCTCATTTTCATGAAATTGATGATACTTATAAAAATAAATATTTTATTGAAAGCTTAAAAGATGAAATAAAGTTTTTAGTGGATACAATTATTGAACAACAAAGTCACTCTAAACACACTAAGACTTTATATGAGCATGAAATAGTTATCGATGTTAAAAGAAAAATAAACACAAAAATTAAAGGTTTTGTCGACAAGATTCTTATGCTTGATAATAAAGTATTAATTGTTGATTATAAAACAACTAGCAGCCAAAGTATTGATTCTGATTTATTTGAATTTGGTTTGTCAACTCAATTACCAATATACTTATATCTTTTAGAAAGCATAAGTGATGATATAAAGGTAGCTGGTATATATATCCAACACATATTGGATTTAAATCAAGTATACGAGCCTGATAAAGACTTACTTGAAGAAAAGAAAAAGAATTTAAAACTTGAAGGTATAACATTTAATAATATTGATTTAATTTCCAAATTTGATGATACATATGAAAAATCCCAAGTAATTAAATCTCTTTCTGTCGCTAAAGATGGAAGTTTAAAAAAATCAAAAAGCTTAATGAGTATTGATGAAAGAAAAGAACTTACAGATTTAATGGAAACATTAATTATGAAGTGTATTGATAATGTATCAGATGGTGATTTTAAAATACATCCAATCAAGATTGAAAAGCATGCCGATGGATGTGACTATTGCCCATATAAAGATATTTGCTTTAGAAAATTTAAGGATTTTAATATCCAACATATAAAGACAAAGCGAGGTGATGAAGATGAGTAATTTAACTGATGAGCAATTACTTGCTGTTGAAAAAAAAGGAACTAATATAATTGTCTCTGCAGGAGCTGGGTCAGGTAAAACTACTGTTTTAAAAAAAAGAGTTGAAAGAATTCTATTAAGTGGTGTTAACATTAATAATTTAATTATTCTAACATTTACCAATAATGCCGCCCAAGAAATGAAAGAACGTATAAGAAAAATAATTGGTGAAAACCCATTATTAAAAGATCAAAGTGAATTACTCGATTCGGCCTACATTACGACATTTGATTCATTTGCTAGTAGCCTTGTTAAAAAATATAATTATTTGCTAGATATAGACAAAAATTTTTCAATAGTTGATGATTCTGTAATTAATCTAGAAATTGATAGAAAAATAGATGAGATATTTGAAGAACTTTATAAAAGCAAAGATGAACTCTTTATAAAATTAGTTGGTGATTTAGAAGTAAAAAACGATCTTCGAATAAGAGGATGTATTAAAACATTTTATAAAAATTTGACAAATATAATTGATAGAAATACATTCTTAGATAACTATGTTTTGGAGTATTATTCAGATCCGTTTATTGAAAGTAGTTTTAATGAATATGAGAATATTGTATTTTCAATCCGTGATCAACTACTAGATGTTTTAGATTCTTTAAAGGAAGAAACCCTTAAAGATGATGTTATTAAAGAACTTAATGTCATTCATGAAAATTTAAGTTTAACAACTAACTATGATGAGTTATTTTCAATCAAATATTTTAAAATTCCTGCGGCTTACCCTGGAAGATATAGTGATGAAGGTAAAGATATAAAAAGTAAAGCTGATGAAATAAAAAAAGAGCTAGTTAAGTATTTAGAAGAAGATAAGAAAACTTTGATTAAACATTATATGGATACAAAAGATTATGCAACTATAATAGTTTATATCTTAAAAGAACTTGATAAAAGACTTAATAAATTAAAAAAAGATCATAATATATATCAATTCTATGATATTGCTTTTTTAGCAATAGATTTAGTTAAAAATTATGAAGATGTTAGAAATGAGATAAAGAATAATACATATGAAATAATGATAGATGAATATCAAGATACAAATGACATTCAAGAGACATTTATTTCATATATTGAAAATAATAATGTCTATACTGTTGGAGATATTAAACAATCTATTTATAGATTTAGAAATGCTAATCCCTATATTTTTAAAAAGAGATATGATGAGTTTAGTAAAGGTAATAATGGATTTAAAATAGATTTAAATAAAAATTTTAGATCAAGAGAAGAAGTTATTGATGATATAAATAATATATTTGATAATATTATGTTTGATGGTGTTGGTGGTGCTGACTATAAAAATCAGCATGAAATGATTTATGGAAATAAAGAGTATTTGAAACATAATAATAATGAATCTTATAAAACTCTAATACTTGAATATGATACTGATAGTACTACATATAAAGATAGTGAAGCTGAAGCCTTTATTATTGCAGATGATATATTAAATAGATTTAAAAATAAAGAACAAGTAACTTATATTGATAATAATGAAATGAAGTCAAGAGAAGTAACTTACTCTGATTTTTGTATATTAGTAGATAAATCACGCAACTTTGAATTATTAAAAAAAGTATTAGAATATAAAGGTATTCTTACAACTATTTATAAAGATATAAATATTAATGACGAAGATGAAATCTATATTCTTAAAAATCTTATCACATTAGTACTATGTATAAAAGAAAATAGGTTTGATAATGAATTCAAACACGCTTTCACCTCTATAGCAAGGTCTTATCTTTCATCTATAAGTGATAATGAATTATTTAATATTATAAGTAATGAATCTTATAAAGAAACAGATATTTATAAAAAAGCATATGAAATATCTAAGAAAGTTAGTGCTCTTTCAAATCGTGAAATACTTAATTTGATTGTTGATAAGTTTGAAGTTATTAACAGTTTAAATTTAGTTGGAGATATAAAAGAAAGAATGACTAAATTGGAATTCTTCTTAAACAATGTTGAATCTTTAAATAGTATTGGTATGGATATCTATCAAGTTAAAAATTACTTTGATACTTTACTTTCAAGTGATGAATTAATAAAGATGTCAACGAATAAAGATGCTAGTTATAATACGGTTAAGATAATGACAATTCATGGATCCAAAGGACTTGAATATCCTTATGTGTATTTGCCATTTTTAAATTCTGATATGAAAAGAGAAATTAATAATACTCGTTTTAAATTTAGTAATAAATTTGGCTTTGTAATACCATTTTATGAAAATGGCATTGGAAATACTTTCTTTTATAATCTTAGAAAATATGATGAAGATAAACAAGCTGTATCAGAAAAAATACGTTTATTTTATGTAGCTTTGACAAGAGCAAAAGAGAAGTTAATCTTAATAAATAAGTTTAATAAAAAAATTCAACCATTAAATTCTATTGAGGAAGAAAATATAATAAATGCTAGTACTATTTCTGATATCCTTACTTTAATTAAATATAAAATTAATAATTATATAAAAGTTATTAATTTAGATACTATTGGAATAACAGATGAATATAATTTAGTCAAATTATCTAATTATAAAGATAAAATAAAGAAAACAGATGAAGTAATTAAAGTTAACAATTTAGTAATTAATGCAACATTAGTAAATAACAAGCATTTTTCTAAAGCACTTAAAACTATCGTTAATAGAGATTTAAAAAGTAAGTTAGATTTTGGTACTTTTATGCATTATGTATTTGAAGTATATGATTTTAAAAATGATAATTTAGATTCCATGCTTATAGATGACATTTATAAAGAAAAGGTTAGAAACTTTTTAAAACATCCTGAAGTAAAAGATATCAAATATGGCAAATGCTATAAAGAACATGAGGTAAGATTTATTAAAGATGGTTCAATATTTCATGGATTTATAGATTTATTAGTTGAATATAGTGACCACTGTGATATAATAGACTACAAGTTGTCCAATATTAATGTAGATGAGTATGTTATTCAACTTACGGGATATAAGAACTATATTGAAAATAGATATAATAAACCAACAAATATATACTTATATTCAATAAATAAAGATGTATTTAAAAAATTAAATTAAGAGAAGTATTTACTTCTCTTTTTTTAGGGGGAAAACGTTATTGAAACTTTAAATATAAATGGTTATGATTTAGATGAAACACAAATGAGTGCAATATTAAGTGATTCTCTTTCGACATTGGTTGTAGCTGGAGCAGGATCTGGTAAAACACTTACGATTCTTGGAAAAATAAAATATTTAATTGAATATAAAGACATTAAAGAAGATGAAATTCTTTGTATATCTTTTACCAATGAAACAGTTAAATCATTAAAAAATAAAACTAAAGAAATGGGTTATAACTTAAATATTTTTACATTTCATAAATTAGGTTTAAGCATTTTAGAAAACGTATCAATTATAGATGATAAATATTTAAACTTTATAATTGATGAATATTTTGAATCAAGAATTAAATATGATAAAAGTAAATTAATTAATTCCCTATTCTTTACTAATAAAAAGATAGATAAGATATATAAAACTAAGGAATATTATAAATTAAAACAAACGATTAGTACATTTATTAGACTAGCAAAAAGTAATAATATGACAATCAATAATATATTTAAAATATATAAAAGGACAATTTTTAATGAAAGAAAAATATTATTAATGATTATGGAAATAATGTTAATTTATAAAAGAGAATGTGAATCTTTAAATAAGATTGATTTTGATGATATGATAATTAATGCAACTAAACTTGTTAAATCATCTAATTTAAATTATAAATATATAATTATAGATGAATTTCAAGATACTTCTTTTGTTAGGTATAATTTAATTAATGAAATAATTAAGAAATGTAATTCTAAAGTTTTTGTTGTAGGAGATGACTGGCAAAGTATATATAGGTTCTCTGGATGTAATTTAAATATATTCATTAAAATTAAATATTATTTTAAAGATGTTAGTATTTATAATTTAAAATATACTTATAGAAATTCTAATGAATTAATTAATATTAGTTCCAATTTTATTATGAGGAATAAAAAACAATTAAAGAAAAATATAGTATCAAATAAAAATTTAGATAAACCAATTATTATTTTATTTAATTATAAAGTTGATGAAGTTATTGATTTAATTAACGATAAAGATATATTGGTAATTGGCAGAAATAATGCGGATATCAAAGATATTGATTGGGATAATAAATTAACGATTCACAGATCAAAAGGATTAGAAGCAAGTAATGTAATACTAGTTAATTCTGATAATATACCTTCTAAAATTAAGGGTGAGAAAATATTAAGATTTGTTTTAAATGATAAAGATTATATACCTTATGAAGAAGAAAGAAGATTATTCTATGTAGCACTTACAAGAACAAAAAATTATATTTATATCTTAGTTAATGATAATGTTAGTCCATTTGTTAAAGAAATAATGAAAGATTATAAAGACAAGATTAGAGTATTAAAAAAGTAGAGGTTAACTCTACTTTACTATTAATAGTTTTCTGCTTTGATTTCAAAGTAACTTTGAGGATGTGCACATACTGGACATACTTCAGGAGCTTTCTTTCCAATTACAATGTGTCCACAATTACGACACTTCCAGATTGCATCTCCATCTTTAGAGAATACTAATCCACCTTCAATATTAGCAATTAATTTACGATATCTTTCTTCATGTTCTTTTTCGATTGCAGCTACACTTTCAAAAAGGAAAGCAATTCTATCAAATCCTTCTTCTTTAGCTGTTTTGGCGAATTCATCATACATGTCTGTCCATTCGTAGTTTTCACCTTCAGCTGCTGCATTTAAGTTTTCTAATGTTGAAGGTATTTCTCCTCCATTTAATTCTTTGAACCACATTTTTGCATGTTCTTTTTCATTTTCAGCAGTCTCAGTAAATATTGCTGCGATTTGTTCATATCCTTCTTTTTTTGCTTTACTTGCAAAATATGTATATTTATTTCTTGCTTGAGATTCTCCAGCAAAAGCTGTCATTAAATTTTGTTCTGTTTTAGTTCCTTTTAAATCCATAATCAATTTCCTTCCTATCTAAGTAATTACTTATTACTCAAAAATATTATATCACACTTTTTATTAAACAAACATGGAAAATAAACATTTTTCCAGTAAAAAGTATAAGTATAGTTAAAATATATTATAGGAGGCTAAAATGTATACATGGAGAAAAATTAATGAAGCTAATTTATTTTATATTGAGTATAATATTTTACCTAATTTAATAGCGTTTGGATTAGCTTATACTTTTTATAATAAATTGAAACTTAATTGCAGTATTTGGGAATATTTTAATAATGTTTTATCTTTATTTAATATTTCTAATATAAATATAAAAAAACAATTTAAATTGGTAGATAATATTTTAATTAATAAATACAATTTAATGGTTGTAGATGTTTATAATATTGAATTAATAAAAATTAAAAAATAGGAATATTTCCTATTTTAAACTGAGTCTTTTTATTGACTGTTGAATTTCATGAGTTATTTCATTTACTTCTTCTTTAGTAATTTCTCTATTTGGATTATATTCAACAACCTCAATTCCGGCACTTTCTAACATAATTCTACTTATTTCCACTAATTCTGGTTTTGAAAAATCTCTTAAGTAGACAATCTTTTTAATTCCAGCTTGTATTACCTCTTTTGTACACTCTGTGCAAGGAAACCATGTAACATATAAAGTCTTGCCTCTTAACTCTCTTGAGTCCCCATAAAAGTTTAAAATGGCATTTCTTTCAGCATGGACAACATAGTAATCTTTAATATCTTTTAAAACTCCAGTTCTTTCACCTGATGATGCCCAGTCAAATGTATCATCATTCATTCCGCGGGGTAATCCATTATAACCAATTGAAAGTATTTTATGTTCTTCTTCATCTACAATACATGCTCCAACTTGATTGTGTGGATCTTTACTTCGCATTGATGCAAGAAGTGCACTTCCCATGAAATATTCTTCCCATTTTAAGTAATCTTGTCTTTTGGTGCTCATGGTGTCCTCCTATCTTAAATAATCAAAAAGAGTTAATTGATTTACGTCTCTACTTTCTTCTTTTTCTAACCATAATGGTGCAACATAAATATATAGTTTTTCAATTAATTCTTTATACTTAATTTTCAAATTAACTTGATCGTATTTTGAGATAGCTAATTCATCTATTACTTGATTAAATTCATTTATAAAATCCGAAAATAAATTTTCATCATAATTGTTTATAACATATTTCCTAATACCTTTTCTTATACTATCTTTTCGATAATAATTGGTTTTAGATAAAAGCTCGTTTGGACGTTCTTTTTTCTTACCATCAATTATGCCAGGTATTTCCATTTGTTCATATTTGAATTCTTCTGCAACATCTAATGTTGAAACTGATATTGCTTCACAAATATTTTCTTTAAGAACTAAATCTATTCTACTTTTAAATAAGTCTTTATTTTTTAAATAGATTTCTAGTGCTTCATATAAATGAAGCATAAGTTCTGTTTCTACTCTTCTTGATATATCTAAAAGGAGATCTTCTATGCATGCGCTTAATATTCTTGATGATACATTGTATCCATCCTTGCTTCTACATAACGTTATAATATTTGTACTAAATGTCATAAGATAGTCTTCTATTGTATAATATTTAAAATTGCTAAATAAAAAGCATATTAAATTTGATTTAGTATACACTTCTGATTCTTCGTCACTCATCTTTGATTCAGTATTATCTACAATAAATTTGAAATCTTCAAATATTAGTGGTTCAATTAAATCTTTTGCAATCATTTTTTCTGACATTCTTAAAGCCATTGCTCTATCCATAAGAATCACCTTTGTTTTATTATTATAATGATTATTTTGACTTAAGTAAAGAGTTTTTATGTATAATATAAAGTATAATGTTCATAATAATAATGTAATAATAAATTGATTAACTTCAAGACGTATTATTACATATACCTAGGGAAGAATTGTCTAGGTAGGAGACTTATCAATATTGATAAGTCTTTTTCTATTTATTTAAAGTTTTAAACATTCTTTTTTCATATATTCCTTGATTAAAGTACGTATACTCGCTTGCTATCTTTGGTATATTGTCATATATCTCATTTATTCTATGTGCATCACTACCAATCGTGATATTTCTTCCACCTAAACTTTTATAAATATCTAATTTATCTTTACTTGGAAATGAATCTAAGTTTTTTCTTCTTATAGCTGAAGAGTTTATTTCTAAAGTAATATTATTTTTTAGCATTTCTTCAAATATGGTATAAATGATTGAGTAATTAACTAATGAATCGTCATATTTTCTTCTTAAATAATCTAAATGACCTAAGGCATCTACTCCACCTTGCTTAACAATTGATAAAATACATTTGTAATATTCTAATATATCTAGTTCACTTCCCGTATTTGGCATTTTATGATTACTTCCAATTATAAAATCTAAATCTAACTCATTAAGTTTACTTAACTCACTTGGATACATTTCTGGATTTGATATCTCAGCTCCTTTTAACAATTTTATATTAGGATACTTTAGTTGTAATTCATTGATTTCTTCTGAGTATATAGCAAATCTATTTAAGAATTGTTTTAAAGTTATTTGACCGAATTCAACATGTTCAGTAAAAGCCATATACCTAAGTCCAAGTTCTATTCCCCTCTTAACCATACTTTCTAAACGCATTTGACCGTCATACGAATAGATTGAATGCATATGAGTATCAGCTAAATATTCCATCTTCTTCCTTCTTTCTAATTACATGATAGCAATTATTTATTCATAAATAAAATATTATATTTTTATTATATCGATAACATTTAGTTATTTTTATGATATTATAATTATAAGAGGTGAAGTATGAATACTGATTTTAATTTAAATACACTTAAATATTTTGTAGAAGTTGCAGCTACAAAAAATATTACTAAAGCAAGTGAAAATCTAAATGTTAGTCAGCCTGCACTTACAAAAGCCTTACATAACTTAGAAAGTGATTTAAACTCTACTCTTTTTGTTAGAAGCAAAAAAGGTGTGACTTTAACTGATGAAGGTGAAATACTATATAATTATGCAAAAACAATGTTTCAATCACTTAATAATACAATTAATGCAATTGATAATAATCGAATTAATGAGCCTCACTTATATATTGGAGCAACTACAACAAATTTTTTAGAACCAATTATAGATTCTCTTAGGATATTAAGAGAAAAATATCCTAATGTAAAAATTAATATTGTTCTTGAAGAAATTGAAGTATTGGAGATGTATAATAAACTCGATAAGTTAGATATTATAATTATAAATGACTATGAAAGTATAGATGGTTTCATAAAAGGAAAAAGCTTTTCCATACAAGATAAATTTATTGCATCAAAGAAATATTTTAATAATTTGAGTACAGGTAAGTATTCACTTAAAGAATTATTAGATAACTATCCCTTCGTATTACTTAGTAATATTACACATGGAAGGAAAAATTTTGATGCATATTTGAAAAGTAATAATATAATTTATAAGCCAACCTATGAATTTAATAGTTATAGCTTATGTAGAGAACTTATTAGAAATGGATTCGGCATTGGAATTGGTAATCCTATTCATTATAACAACGAAGATTTTATAATAATTGATACGTCTTTCAATTTACCTAAAAGAGATTTTTCAATTTGTTACAAAAAAAATTCAACAAAAGATGTTCTTAAGGCTTTTGTTGAATTAATTAATAAAGATTAGATAAGATTTATGTCTTATCTTTTTTATTACATATTTGGTTCACATGTTAAGTTTATACCAAGATTTTTAAGTGCATTTAATTCACTTTTATCTAATATATAACTACTATGTGCTTCACATCCTCTTAGTTTTTCTAAGTCATTTATTGCTTTTTCGATAATTGGATTGGTAACCGAGCAAATACTTAAAACAATTAATACTTCAGTTAAGTTAAGAACATATGATGTGTTATATGAAGTTTTTTGTTTCATTTTATAAATGCTATCTAAGACAGCTGGTGAAAGTAAATATTCATCATCGGGAATGCCTGTTATTTTCTTTATGGCATTTAGGAACGCTGCTGAAGTACAACTTAAGACTTTTGTTTCTTTTCCCGTAATAATCTCTCCACTATTAAGTTCAATTGCAAGGACATTAGTATTTTTTTCTTTAGCTTTTTCATTGGCTATTCTAGCCACTTCTCTATCTGAAAGCGAAAGATTTAGTTTATCCATTAAGTGTTTTGAAAGTTCTACATCTTCTTTATCGCAGATCTTTCTTTTATAATCACATAAGGTATTATAGTATCTTCTAATTATTTCATCAGTAGCTGCTTTTCTTACTATCTCTTCATCAACTATGCAATCTTTAATCATATTTACACCCATATCAGTTGGAGATTTATAGATTTCTTTTCCTGTTATTTGCATTAAAATACTTTTTAAAATTGGAAATGTTGAAATATCCCTATTGTAGTTAACTGTATTTATTCCATACGCTTCTAAATGAAAAGGATCAATCATATTAACATCTTTTAAATCGACTGTTGCTGCTTCATATGCTATATTAACTGGATCTAATAATCCTAAGTTCCAGACAGGGAATGTTTCAAACTTGGCATATCCAGCTTTTACACCGTTTTTATATTCATGGTATAGTTGAGAAAGACAGGTTCCAAGTTTACCACTATTTGGTCCAGGTGCTGTTACTACTACTAATTTCTTTGTTGTTTTAATGTAAGGATTTTTTCCATAGCCTTTATCACTTACTATTAAATCAACATTATTTGGATATCCTTCAATTGGTCTATGAATATATAGTTTTATTTTTTTCTTTTTTAAGGACGTTTCTAAATGAGATAGATTTGTTCCTTCATGATACATAGTTACAACAACACTGTTAATTAAAATATTTAACCCTTGAAGCTTTTCTATTAACCTTAATAGTTCAAGTTCATAGCTAATACCATAATCAGCTCTTATTTTACTATTTTCTATATCTGATGCGTTGATACAAAATATTACTTCTAAATCATCTTTAAATTGTTGAAGTAATCTTATTTTATTGTCTGGTCTAAACCCTGGTAAAACACGAGAGGCATGGTAATCGTCAAATATTTTACCACCAAACTCTAAATATAGTTTATCATCAAACATTTTAATTCTCTCTAAAATTTTTTCACTTTGAACTTTTAAATATTTATCACTATCAAATCCAACTTTATTCATAAATGTACTCCTTAATTTAATCTATTTATAGTATATCATAAAATAAAAGAATCTTATATGTTTCAATGTAATTATTACAAATAAAAAAGTGGAGCCGTTTGGGCTCCTTCAGGGGGAGATTTTCACCAAGTGTTGATAATATTGAAAAGCCTGTA
>CAZWST010000017.1:0-28245 GCA_964636965.1 uncultured Muribaculaceae bacterium | reverse complement strand
GCTTTTAAAGATTTATTTAGAATATCAGTTTCTGTAATAAACCCATTTAATCTTAAATCTTGAGTTAAATAAGCTGCTGTTTCTTTTTCTGTATCTGATACATATAAGATATATACATCAATTGAATCATTTATAGGTATATTAACACCATTTTCTTCCATAGCAAGAATAGTTCTATCATAACCCATTGCAAATCCAACAGCAGGTGTATGTGGTCCATCAAGGGTTTCTACAAGTCCATTGTATCTTCCTCCACCACCTAAGGCATAGGAATTATTAAGAACTACTTCAAAGACAGTGTGATTATAGTAATCTAAACCTCTTACAAGTGATGTATCTACTTCATAATTAATATCCATCATATCAAGTAATTCTTGTAATTTTTCAAATCTTTCTTTTGATTCTTTATTTAAATAATCTATTGTTTTAGGAGCATTCTTTAATATTTCGCTTTCAGCATCAACTTTGCAATCTAGGATTCTTAAAGGATTTTTTTCTAATCTTTCTTTGCAATCTTCGCATAAAGATTCAATTTGTGGTTTAAAATACGCAACTAAAGCATCACGATAATTATTTCTTGACTCAGTATCGCCTAATGTATTAAGTTTAATAGTTACATCATCTAGTCCAAGTAGACGATAAGCATTATAAGCAAGTGAAATAACTTCTGCATCACTCATTACATCATCTGATCCAAAGCATTCAAATCCCCATTGAGTAAATTCTCTATTTCTACCACTTTGAGGACGTTCGTATCTATACATTTTCATGTTATAGTATACTTTTACTGGATCAGTCATATTACCATATAATTTATTTTCAATAAACCATCTTACTACTCCTGCAGTTCCCTCTGGTCTTAGTGTTAAATCTCTTTCACCACGATCTTTAAAATCATATGTTTCTTTCTTTACCATATCGGTAGTTTCTCCAACACCTCTATGGAATAGTTCACTAGCTTCAAATACTGGAGTTTCAATATATCCATAGTTATATTTTTCACAAAGTGATGCTAATATTTCATCTACATAAGCGCGTTTTTTTGCTAAATCCCCATATATATCATATGTTCCTTTTTGTTTTGTTATCATTTTTTCTCCTCCTTTTAAACTAAAAAAACCTATATAAACGTAAGGACGAACGAATCCGCGGTGCCACCTTACTTTACATAGGTACTCTTTATCTGTTTTAACGCGACAAGCGTTTTGCATTATGGAAGTGTTATCAAAATAATACGTATTAGGCATTTCCACCAGCTAGCCTTCTCTTTAATACTTAATTATTAAGTCGGGTCTCCCTTACAAAAATTTATATACTAATTATAGTTATTTATTAATTTATTGTCAATAGATTGCCTTTATTTTCTTTACTTTCAGGCTGTAAAGGACATTTATTAAAAATACGGTCTTCATATAGTCTATTCCACTCAGGATATACTTTATAATATTCATCTTTTGATAAATTATTATCTCGTAGTTTTTTAGATAATTCAAGAATAGTATTAAATCGATCTAAAAATGCTTCTTCGGAACTTGCAACGGATTCAATATTTTTATTTTTAGTTAGTTCTAAATTCGTACTATCAAGCACTGATTCTACCATTATTTTTCCTAAATAATCTAAACTTGTAGAAACAGTTCTAATAATATCATGGTTACTTATTCCTAATAATAATTCTGCCATATTAAATATTATTTTCTTTTCCTTATCAGGGATTTCATTTTGTTCATTATCATTTGTCCATATAACAGAAGCAATAGAGTCAACATTAGATTTTGCTACTCTTGCAAATATTTCATCATATGATTCATATACAGGATCAATTGGATTTACAGATACTAAATCTGCTTCTAAATTTACCTTACCATTTACAAAATAAGGCTTGTCGTAAGTTTTTTCTAATCCAAAAACATATAGATTTCCTTGAGCATCAAAATAAATACTAGTGGATAAAACCGCATTTTCTTTATCTGTTGCTTCTATAAATTCAGCATTTCCACATTCGATTATTCCGTTTATAAAAGTTGTTAATTTTTTCATATTATTCTCCTTTTTGATTATTATAGCATACTCGATTTAAATGTAAATGTTTTCTTTCAAAATAAAAAATCCCTTAGGATTTTTTATATTCACAATTAGAGCATTTAATCTCGTCTTTTTTAGTTACTAATAAGGAGCGACATTCAGGACATAATTCTCCAGTAGGCATATCCCAAAGTGCTACATCACATTTAGGATATTTATTACATCCATAGAAAGTTTTTCCTCTTCGTGTTCTTTTTTCTATAATATCCCCATCACATTTAGGACATTTGCAAATAGTTACAATCTCTTTTTTCTCTTGTTTTACGTATTTGCAAGTTGGATAGTTACTACAAGCAGTAAACTCTCCATATTTTCCTTTTCTAATAACTAAGTCACTTCCACATTCTGGGCATTTCTCTCCTGTTAGCTTTGGTGCTTTTTTCTCCATTTCAGTGAAAGCTGTTTTTACTAATGGCTCAAAGGCATCATAGAATGTTCTTAAAACCTTAATATTATCCAGATTATCATCAGCTATTTTATCTAAGTCTGACTCCATTTCAGCTGTGTATTCAACATTTATGATATTTGAAAAAAATTCTTGTAATTTATCTGTTGTTTCAATTCCCATTTCGGTAGGATGAAACTTTTTTTCTTCTACGTGGACATAATCACGGTCTTTTAAAGTTTTCATAGTTGTAGCGTAGGTACTTGGACGGCCAATTCCTAAGCTTTCCATTTCTTCAATTAAAGTAGCTTCTGTATATCTACTTACTGGTTTAGTAAATTTTTGTTCTGTTTCAATATCTTTTGTTGAGACAGTACCATTAAATTCTTTAAAATCAGGTAGTATTACATCGTTTGATACTGAATAATCTTTATAAGCTTTTAAGAATCCATCAAAAATTAAAATTTGTCCAGTTGTCTTAAATTTATAGTTATTATTATCTAGTATAACAGTCGTAGCAAGAACTTTAGCATCTTTCATAAGGGAAGCTAGTGCTCGAGCATAAATTATTGAATATATTTTATATTCATCACTTGATAAGTATTTTTTTATGCTTTCTGGTGTACGATATATACTAGTTGGTCTTATTGCTTCATGGGCATCTTGGACATTTTCTTTTTTCTTACTCTTTTTAACTGCACCAACATAATTTTCACCAAAGTTATCTTTGATATATTTAAAAGCATCATTTATAAATACTGGTGAAAGTCTTGTTGAGTCAGTACGCATGTATGTGATTAAACCTACTGTTTCACTTCCTATATTGATACCTTCATATAGTTTTTGTGCAACGCTCATAACTTTAGTAGAATTATAATTAAATTTATTAATACAAGCTTGTTGAAGTGTAGAAGTTGTAAATGGCATTACTCCACTTCTATTCTTTTCTTTTTGTTCGATTGATTCAATTTTAAAATCTTCACTTAGTTTTGAAAGTATATCTTTTACTTCATCTTCATTATGAATATCTAATTTTTCATTTTTATATTTTTCTAAGATGCTATCAAACTCTTTGAAGTGTGCTGTTATATTCCAATATTCTTCTGGGATGAAAGCTTCAATTTCTCTTTCCCTATCAACAATTAATTTTAAAGCAACTGATTGAACACGTCCTGCTGATTTTCCGCCAGTTTTGGATTGCATTAATTTAGATAATCTAAAACCGATGATACGATCAAGTATTCTTCTTGTTTCTTGTGATTTAACAAGATTATAATCAATTTTTCTAGCGTGATTAAATGCTTCTTTAACGGCTCCTTCCGTTATTTCATTGAAAACTATTCTTTCATACATATCATCTTTTATTTCTAAAGTATCATAAAGGTGCCAACTTATCGCTTCTCCTTCACGGTCTGGGTCGGTTGCAAGATAGATAAATTCACTTTCTTTAATATCTTTCTTTAAATCATTTATATCTTTTTTCTTTCCGGGAATTGGTATATAGTTTGGTTCAAAATTTCCATCTACATTTACACCTAAACCAAACTTCCCAGTTGTAGAAAGGTCACGAATGTGACCCTTACTTGATACAACTTTATAATTACTTCCTAAATAAGCGCCAATTGTATGTGTTTTGGCAGGGGACTCAACTATTACTAGTTTCATAAATTTCCTCCAGTTCTTTTATTTACTTGAATTACTTATTTTTCTTTATTCCTTCTCCTAAATAGTTAAAGTAATTAGATTTTATTGCTGATGCACTCATCTTTTGTCTAGTAGATATTTCTTGATTAATATATATTAATTCTTCATTAGTATATTTAGATGCGCCATCAACGTATTTCATACTACTATTAGGAGCATGATAATATCCTCTTTCATTTGTCCATGAACCATCGGCAAATACTGCTCTAGAGGCATGTGCTTTAGAGAATACGTCCGATCCTAAATAAAGACGTGGATCATAATCAAGATTAAATAGATTTAATAGTGTTGGTAATAAATCAATTAAAGTTGTGTATTCCTCGACTACTTCTGGTTCACTTCCTGAATTATAAATGAACATTGGTGTCTTGTCAACGTTTTTATTTTGTGTTGAATTACGATTTATTGTATATCCAGCATTATTCTTATTAAAATACTCATTAATTTGTGAATCGGCTAATCCATATGGGAAGTGATCTCCAAATACAGCAATAACAGTATCCTCTAATTTTCCACTTTCTTTAAGTTCGTTTAGTAATTCTGCAAATGCTTCATCCATAACTTGTAATTTAGATAAATATCTTGAAAGGTTCGATGAATATCCTAAATCACGATATTTATCATAATATCTATCAGAACAAATTTGGGAATCAATATAAGATTGATGAGGAGTTACTGTAGCAAAATACGCCATAAATTTATCTTCATCCATGTAGTATTTTTTAGCAGCTTTAAACATGTCTTTGTCATCTGCTTCAGTATAATCTGTTGAGTAAGGTATTTTTAAATCCTCTACTCCATAATATTTATTTGCTCCTAAATTAGGAATAGTCTTAGCACGTCTATAAAATTTTTGTGTGTAATCATGATATCCGCTCGTCTTATAACCAGCATTATTAAATATATTAAATACTGCTTCGGGATATTTATTTGAAGCATAAGCATTTGCTGTACAAGTGTTATTTATAGTAAATAAACTTGATAAAACAGTGAATTCATTATTTCCCGTTGAACAATTATTTCTTGGTGAATAATTATTTTTAAAAGATATTCCTTCATGATACATCTTATAAAGCGTTGGGAAATATTCTTTATTATAAATAGCGATTTCATTTACAGATTCCATCATTATAATTATTAGATTTTTACCTTCAAATTTACCTGTATGATCATTTTTAGGTGTTATACTTCTATTAATAAAATAGTTATTAAGTGTTTTATAAGTTGAATCTGTAGTAGATGATGCTAACTTCTTCCATGCAGTATCATCAATAGTTCTTTCTAATTCTTTTGGAACAACTTCTTCAAATACATCAACTGAGTTTTCTGTCTTTTTATTTTTTGCTTCCAAATTCATTACATAATCAGCATCTATACCTAGAATATTAGATTTTATATCACAGAAGACAAACATTGCTACTCCAAAGTTATTTACTGTAAGATTTGAATTTTCTGGATATAACCAAAGAGAATAATTACTTTCTGTTTGAAGTTTATTTTTAAAGTTATCTAGTCTTATCGTAGCATAGTAACCAGCACTTAGTAAAATTATTATAACTACCGTTACTAATTCAATATATACTTTTTGGATCATTGAAAAATCATTATTTCTTTTTGTATTTTTATTTATTATTCTATCAAAGATGATATAGTATACTAAAAACAATACTAAAGGAATTAATATGGTGTAATGTACTGGTTTATAAGATGAAAAGAAATCTTTAATAAATTCTCCAACTTTTGTTCCTTGATCAGCATTTCCTATTCCTAAAAAGAAACCAATATAACTTGATAATCCAAATTCAGCAAATTCTAATATACCAATAACTAAAATATAAATAATATTTAATATCCTTTGTCCTAATTTTGGTAAAAAATGCCCGATAAAAGAAACTAATAAGCTAACTATTATTGATGATAATAATATTCTTACTACTGCAAAATCATAAAATGGTGCTCCAGTAAATATTCTTACAATCATTTCGGTTATGTAAGTAAATAATGTAAGTATAATTGTATTTAAAACCACCCTGTTTTTAAAAAACTTCTTAATCATTTTTGTTCACTCCTACTTCACTATCTTTAATTAAATCACTTATCGGAGCAAATGTAAATCTATAAAAGTCTAATACTCCATATTTTTTTATTGCATCAATATGAGTTTTTGTTCCATATCCTTTATGGCGTTCAAATCCGTATTCTGGATATTTTTTTCCAAGTTCTATCATCATCCTATCTCTTGTAACTTTAGCAATAATAGATGCAGCTGCAATTGAGGCAGAAGATGCATCCCCTTTTATAATTGAGGTAGATGGAATATCGATATCTAATTTAACCGCATCTATAAGTAAGTGTTCTGGTTTGATACAAAGATTATTTACGGCTTCTTTCATGGCTTCTTTTGTTGCTTCTAAGATATTTATTTCATCGATTCTTTTTGGCGAAATGATTCCTAGTCCATAAGAAATGGCATCATTAATTAGTATTTCATATAATTTTTCACGTTTTTTTTCACTAACTTTTTTAGAATCGTTGAGTCCTTCTAGGTGGTAGTTTTCTGGCAGTATACAAGCACAAGCAACAACTGGCCCACATAGGGGTCCGCGTCCGACCTCATCTATACCAGCAATTAGTTTTATGTTTTGTTTATAAAGATCTCTTTCGTATTCTAATAAATCATTCATATTTTACTTCCTATTCATATCTATCGAATGTAATATTTTTTACAAATTCATTTTTTATATCATTTAGTATGGTATTACTTACTCTATCAAAGTCAATTTCTCCACCCTTAATAATTGCACCTATTTTTTTCCCAATAGTTTCATAAGCTTCCATAATTTCATCATTATCAAAGTATTCTAGATTATATCTAGTTTTTAAAACATCTGGATAATACTTAGATAATTTGTTTAAGATATGGACAGCTACTTCATCAACTTCAAGTATTTCACTTCTTATTGCTTGAAATGAAGCAAGATTTAAGGCAATTTCTGAATTTTCAAACTTTGGCCATAATATTCCTGGTGTATCTAATAATAATATATTAAGTTTGGTTTTTAGCCATACTAAATTTGTTGTAACTCCTGGACGATTTCCAACATTTGCAACTTTCTTTCCAGCAAGGCGATTAATAAATGTCGATTTACCAACATTAGGTATTCCTACTACAAGTGCTTTTATTTCTTTTGCTTTTAATCCTTTTTCTTCTCTTTTTTTATTTATCTCATCACTAATTTCTTTAGTTGCATTAAGAATGGGTTTAACGTCAAAGTTAGATGATAAATTGGTAAGTATTACTTTGTGTCCTTCACTTTCGTACTTTTTAATCCATTTTTTTGTTTCTTCAACATCACAAAGATCTGATTTTGTCATAATGATTATTCGAGGTTTATTTTTGGTGATATTATCAATGTCACTTATTCTACTTGAAAAAGGTATCCTCGCATCAATTAATTCATAAACTAAATCAATTAACGGTAGAATTTCATTAATTTGTTTTTTGGTCTTGGCCATGTGCCCTGGATACCAGTTGATGTTTGTTTTTGTTTCATTATTCATTGTTTTCACTTCCCTTATTTATTGATTTATAATATATGAATAGTATAGCATACGCGGTTATTGCTATTGCAAAAGTAATTTTTATAGCATTATCATTTTCTTTAAAAATTGTATATGATAATAATAGTAATAGCATAGTAACTATTCCTTCAATAAATCTTTCAAATGTAACATATGATGTTTGCAATTTATCTTTTGCTTTTTCATATATTGCAAATGCCGAGATAAAAGATGCACTAGCTATTCTATTATTAGCTGTATCTAATACAGACGATGTTAAGTATTTTTATATTCTTTTTTGTAATTCATCCTTTTACTCCCCTCAAAACTTTTGCTATATTTATTAATTATGCAATAATCATTTTATCTTTAGTATTTTTTAGCACAATTAAAAGTGTATATTAACAGTTTAATTTTTTCAAATCAATTTAAAATCTCTATTCAACTTGATTAGCAAATTTATATATAGGTATACCTCCATTATCCTGCCAATCTACTTCTAATTTGTCAAATTCTTTGCATCTGAATTCGTTCAATTTATTATAATCTTCTTGTTCCATTCTAAAATTTAGAGCATCTAAATTTAAATCAATATGTTCTATCTTATTGGCTTTCGTGATAGGAAATAATTTTTTTTCATATATATAATAATTTAAAAGAATTTGATTTTGTGTTTTATTATACTTATTTGCTAATTCAATTAATAATGGATAATTATGATTAGCTGTTCTGTTTCTTCTAAATGGTTGATAATTTAAAAATATAATATTATTATTTTTACAATAATCTAAAATTCCTACATCTTCATTTTGTTTACATTCTATATTATATAACCCTTCAAAAGAAAACAAGTCAATTTTTAATTCCTCTACTACCATTTTTAATTGTTCAATATTTAAATTACTTGCACTTATATATCTACTCTTGCCAATATTTATTAATCTTTTTAATTCATTAAAACTATCCTTTAAAGGAATTTTACTTGCTTTTGGCGTATGTAATAATATGGTGTCTGCATATTCTATACCTAAAATGTTTAAATATTTATCTAGTTGTTCTTCTATATTCTCTACTTTTTCTATAAAGTTTTCTATTTTAACAGCTATAAATAATTTATCTCTATCGACTTTTTTAATAAATTCTGCTATAAATTTCATAGTTAAACCACCTGCATATATATAGCTAGTGTCTATGTAATTTTGGCCTTTTTTAAAAGAATATAAAATTGCTTCCATTTCATTTTTATCTATAATTAGTTCTGAATTATCATCAATCCATGATTCACTTCTTGATGCACCTAATCCAAAAGATCCAATTGCAATCGGAAATATATCTTCTTTATTCATGGCTCCTCCTTATTATTGCCCTCTTCTTATAAATGGTAAGTTAATTTTATCTTTTTTTAATACTTTCATCTATCGTATTGATGTATTCTTTAAATTCTGGATATATTGCTAATAGCCTATCAATAGAACCTTTTAATCCTTGCTTTTCAAAATTAATATATTTTTCAATTAAATCAGAATTATCAAGTGGTACACTTTCTGGTCTATCGGGATATCTATAGACTATAATATTACCCTTTTTTTCTTCTTCTTTTATAGCATCTAGAATGCAAGGATAATATGTTACATTTAATGGTTTAATTTCACTTGCGTATGATATAACTTCTTGTGACCATAAAAAATCATAATGATCAAAAGTGGAACCGTCTAATTCATATAAATATCCACCCTTATTATATAATTGTTCTAATATTCCAGGTCTTCTTTCTACAAGTTCTATTTTACCATCAACATGAGAAATTCTTTTATCTAAATCACCATTCCCTTTTCCCATAAAAAGGAAAGAAACTACTTTCTTGTCTGTAGCATATATGCAATTTTTTTGATGCGTACTCATGTGTGGCTTTAATACTTTTATATTTCCATCTGGACTTCCATGATAAACATTTTTTTCCATCAAATACCTCCATAATTATGTCACTAATACAATTATATATTATTTTAATATCTTAGGCAATTAGACTTAACATAAAAAATAAGATAATTAAAAACATAGATATTAATTTATATTACAAGATAAAAAGTGCCTTTTTAGACACTTTTATTATATTGCTTTATCTATCGAATAAGCTAAATTTTTTTGTTTACAAGCAGATTTTGGATTTTCTTGAGCCCATCTTGATATGATTTCTCTTTTTGGTGCATGAAGAAATGCTTTTACATCATCAACAGTTTCAATTCTTTGATAATCTAAAATATCAGTAAATAATTTTAAATCCGAACTAATAGATTCTCCATTCATACGTTTTCTTATAATACTTATCCATAATCTTTCTAATAAGGTATGTAAATCTTCTTCTAACCAATAATGGAATTTAGTTTTTTTATGTTTTTCTTCAAGTAATAATAATCTCGGATATATTGCGTACATTTCTAAAGTTCCATGCCATATATCTACACTGCAAAAATCATATTTAGATATATCTTCAACACTTAAAAATTCTAAAGCATCTCCTTCGATTACTTCAATTTTACTATTCATTTGTGGTTTTAAATAAGTTTCAAACATCATTTTTATATTTTTATCTAATTCCACAATTGTAACTTTATTTACATTATCTTTAATTGATAACATATAAGCAAGATATCCAAGTCCACAACCCATTACTAAAATATTTCCATGGGCACTTTCAATAAATGAAGCAAATGAACTTATTTCCGATGGCTCAACACCCATCCATTTAGTATCAGGAAAAATTGTTCCAAGTGATGGATAGTTTATTGTTTCTGGAAAGTAAAAATAATTATATAATGTAGTTAATGATTTTGGATCTCTTTTTCGCATCATATAAGCATTTACCGAATATGCTTCATGTTTATCTAAATTTGATAAATAAACATTACCAATTAGCCAATTTTCAATATGAATGTTTTTAATGTATGGGTTATTTTTCATATATGAAGGATCTAACTTTGTAATGATGCAGTTTTTTTCTAAACCAGAGATTTGCTTTTTAGCCTCACCTATTGATAAATTCCCACAATTTAAACCATCAGTGTATGTAGTTATTAATTCTTCTATGTTATTTAACTCATTTATAAATTCTTTTGTTTTTTCAATTTCTTTCATAATTAATCACTGGCTGTTATTATAGCAAAAATTTTGCCAATTGCAAATTATCTTTTGCTTTTTAATTTTATGTCATCTAAACTATATCCAAGTTTTTTTACTTCTTCAAATGTACGACTTATAGGTAAACCAATCAAGTTATAAAAGTCTCCATCAATTTTTTTAATAAAAAGAGAGGCCTTACCTAATGGAGCATAGCCACATACTTTCAAGACCTTTTCTTCATTATCTATGTACCATTTAATATCTTCATCAGGAATATCTTTTAAATAGACATCTGTAGATTCAGAAAATGTAATTGTTTTATCCTTATATAAATCAAATATTGTTACACCAGTTATCACAGTATTTTTATTATTAGAAAACTGTTTTAAATTATTATATGCTTCTTCTTTACTTTTAGGTTTTTCGTATATATGAGAATTAAAAGAAACTACGGTGTCACATGCAATAATTAAAGCTTTATAGTTAAGTTGATCTTTAACTGATAAGACTTTATTTAAGGAAAGTTCTTCAACATATGTATATGGATCTTTGCTAGTACTTTTTTCTTCTACTTTACTTGTAACAACTTTATAGTCTATTCCAAGCATATCAAGCATATCCTTTCTTTGCTTAGAAGATGATGCTAATACAATATTCATATTTCCTCCAATTTGTTATTTTATTTCTTTAATTTCTTTATTAATTAGATTCCATTCTTCATCAAATTCAAATTTGGCATTTATTTTATTACCTTCTAAAATTATAGGTAACCAATAAGAGTCATCTTTAAACATTTTGTCATAAGGTATTTCATCTACTTTAAACCAATGTGGTTTCATCTCTTCAGTTTCTAAAGGTGTTCCAGTCCATTCTGTTGCAACATACAAATGAAGTTTTAAATATTGTTTTTCTCCATTATAAAATTCTAAGAATTCAACAATACCTTTAAGTTCATATTTAGTTGGAGTAACTCCAATCTCTTCTTGTGTTTCCCTTAACATTGCTTGTTCTGGTGTTTCTCCTTTTTCTAATTTTCCGCCAACGCCATTATACTTTGCTTCGCCAAATCCGCGTTTTTTTAAAGCAAGTAATACCTCATCATCTCTTCTTAATAAACATAAAGTTGTTTCAATACTCTTCATAATAACCTAACCTTCTTATCTAAATTATAACATAAAAAGCAAATGATTTATTATTTCATTTGCTTTTATTATATTTTTTTAATTTATCTTCATAAGAACGTTTGATTGTATAAGAAAAATCAAAGTAAAAATTATCAATCCAATCAAGTATTAAATCAGCATGTTTTAAAACATCTTTATTTTTTAATTCCTTACATAAATATTTAGAAATTATTTTTTTCGTATTTACTCGATCTAAATAAAATTCTAGTAAGTTTGATTTGCCCACTGGTTCTTTTATACTCTCTACTATATTTTTTAATGCTTCTGCTGTCGTTCTAGTTCGATATACATGCGTTATTAGAATTAATGTACAACCAATAAATAGTTTATCTGTTCCATCTCTTGGAAAAGTTTTATAAGTAAAACTTTTTAATTTTTCAATGGTGCCAGTTGTGGCATATTCATCATAAAAAGACATTAAATATTCATTCATAAGATAAACCTATTCTTCTGTTTTTTGTTCAAGAATATATTTTTTTACATTTTCACTTTTATAAGATTGATAAACTGGGAAAAAGCTTAAATTATCAAACAAAGATTCACCAGTTTCTAAAGAAAGTTTTGCTTCTTTATATAATTCTTCATTGTTACATTCAAGGAACGATAAAGCTTTGTTTAAATAACCTGAATAATAATTGCTTTCAATAGATTCTTCCATTTTTAAGCAATTAATAACATCAACATATAAGGAGACAGATAAGGCATCATTATCTAGTGATTCATATATTCTTTTTATGTCATCGGGATTAATTTTGCCACACGTGAAATAGTTGTAAAGGAATTCTTTTTTTAAAAAAACATATCCGTCAGTATCAAATACACGTTTGACGATTAGATTTGCAAGTTCTTCTGGGCTTTTAACATTTAATAACTCATTATTGTAATAAGGTAAATTGTCTTTATAACATAGTGTGTATAAATATAAAAGGAAACGACAATCTGGGTCACTATAATCTAAATATGTTCCTTTGTTCTTTATTAATTCTTCTAGTTTTTCTTGGTATACAAGCATGCTTACATCTTCTTTAGTTGACTGTGCATAATATTTTGCATAAGATGTATATTCTTTTGATGAATGAGTTACTTTGATATATTTATTAAAAATATTGTTATCAATATAATAGTCTCCTCCAAATATTTGACTTGCTAATACAATTCTATCAAATTCAGATAATTCTTCTTTATTTTGATAGTATATTGAGAATAAGCTTGCTAATTCCTTTTGATAAATAGTATAGTAATTTTTCTTTTCTAATTCATCAGTCGAATTGGCATAGCATTCTAAAATATAAAGTATAAAGTCTATTTTATCTTTTGACACATTATAACTCTCAGCGATATATTTCTTAAAATTTTCATCATCATCAAAGATTTTATCAGGAACGTTTATTTTAAGTGGTATAGTTAATTCACCAAACATGTATACAAGAGATTTATCTAATTCTCCATTAGCATATTGGTCTAAAGAAGATATAAAACATTTATTAGCAATGCTATCATGATTACCAAATATAATGTATTCTAAAGCATTAAGATAATTAGTTCTATCAAGTCCGGTAAAATCATAGTTATCTATTCTCTTAGTTATTTTTGATAAATCTTTTTCAAGTATTGGAATATTAGAAAAGGAAAGTCTATTAAAATCAGCAAATAATATTTCTCTCATATCATCAGAAATTGTTTTATTTCCAATTAAAGAGACACCAAATGTATCGTAATTTTCAAATTGTTGTTCCTCTGTTAAAGCTTTTTCTACTAAATATTGATGTTTATTAGAAATGTGTTCATCTATTTTTTCAAAGGTAAAGATACTTGAATAAAGCATTATTAACGATAGCACTAGTATTAATTTCTTATGTAGTTTTTTTGCTTCTTTCACTCTGATTTTTTCTTTTGTTTTTTTATGCTCTTCAATTTGTTTTGTCTTTATTTCCATTGCTTTTCTGATTTTTAATGCAATAGTAAGAGCTTTTATTAAATTAGAATCAGTTATTCTGTAAGCTCTCATATTTTCATCTTCATAATCATTTGGCATAAGTTCATAGATATACTCAAGACCATCATCTTCAATTAATTCATCTACAGCATAAAATCTTAAATGTATTTCATCACAGTAGATATATTGGATTTTATCTTTTTCATTCTTTTTGCCTATATATAAATACCTCATTATTTCTCCTCCAAAGTTAATTTTTTATTATCGACCATCTCTTTATAATAATCATAGTACTCTGTAAATCTTATTGATGGTGTATCATCATTAAGGGATGCATCTATGTCACATATAAATATAGTTATATCTCTTCCTTTTTCTGGGTCATATATAGTTTTAAAAATTCCAGGAACTTCTACCATTGTTAGTTTTCTTTCAATATTATAAAAACACTCTACTGCTCTGCCATTTTCATAATTTTCAGGAACTTCATAGTAGATTACAGTGTTTCCAAAAAAATTTCCTTCGCTTGGTGGAACTTCCGCGCTTGTAACTGATGGAGATGGGACACTGACAATTATTTGCCCAGAGCTATACGAATATTCACAATTTGGACTATAAAGTTGTTCATATCCTAAGTCATTATCTTTTATTATATCGTAAGACATTCCCATGCACATTTTATAATCCATTCCATCTAATAGTTCATTACTTGAATATGATCTGATAGTCTTATTATATTCATCTTCTTTCATGCGTTTTATCTCATCATAAGGAGGATAGTCCATATCATAATTCCAATCAATTGTAACTCTTTCATTTTCACGTATAAAATTGGCAAGTGATGTAAATCTTACAAAATCTTCATAGGTAATCCCATCAATAAGCAATCGCTTTTCAAATAAGGAAAAATAATCATAAAAAACCATTGAAGATCCATTTGCTATTAATAAAAAGAAATCATCATAGTCTTCTGTAGTTAATTCAGAAGCATTTGAGTCTTCAAACATTTCATAGTCTTCTTTTAAATTTGCATAAATTATGGTGCGTATTTCTTGTGGCGTTAAATTTATTTTATTTAAAGTGTTTGGATCAATTAAATGAATCATAAAACTCATCGCGTCATATTCATAACTATTATTTTCATTATCTCCTTTACTTATGATATCATAAACAGCTAATTCTTTTATTTCACTTATTGTTTTATTAGTTTTAAGAAGATAAGACGGTACAGAAAAAGTATACATAAATGTCTCTTTAAAACCATTAATTGTTGCAACATCATCAAATAAATTATTTGTGACATTGTATTGATAATTACCATTATATTCACTTTTACTTAACAACTGGCCTAAAATTGTTTTTGAAAATTTTTCATCTTTTTTTAACTTAGATTGTACTAGTTTACACATTATTCTTTTTATCTCAGTAGTATAAGTTTCTTTTAGTTCTAAATCATTATAGTCTTCACTACTTTTGATATCTGAATAAGAATCAATTAGCAAAATTAACTCTCTAGCTTGTTCCTTTGGTAAACCTGTGTTTGTTTCTATACACTCAATTAACCCCTCCATATCAGATGAAAAAAGGCATGAATAAAAACTTTCATCATCATTTACTACTGATCTTAATGTATTGAATTCATCATATACTTCATCACGATACATCCATGACGGAAAAATACCTTCATAAATAAGTCTTAAAGAAAAAGCACGTCCTAATCCTCTTCCAAATACATCATCATAGGAGTTAGTCATTTCATTGAGTAGTTTTATTGTATTATCGTGGAGAGATATGTTTTGATCCATATAATATAGTACATCATTTCAATTAAATTATCATACTGTTCTTGATTTAAATAATTTCCATAAAGATTAATAAAATTATAAAAAAATTCATCTATACTTCTGTTCCTATTATCCGGATTTCCATTTCCATTATCTGCTATTATTTTTTTTACATTATCTTTATATTCATTACAATTACTTTCGTTTTTTACACATGAAGTTAATGATAATGCCATTGCTAAAATTAATGAAATAATTTTTTTATTCTTTTTCATATTATTCACACTTTCTTATCTAGTATTTCATATATTGTTTTTCTTACTTCTATTATTCTCTTCTCTAAGAATTCTGGGTGGTTTTTAATCCAAAATCTATTTAAGGGAGATGGATGAGGTAAGACAATTGCTTTTTTTCCATTTAGTATATTGTCTTTGAATACTAAATCATCAAATAGTTCATCAGGAAAAAATCTACGAGATGCTGCAGCACCAATTATGATATATAGCTCATTATCAATAAGTGGTAATTCTTTTTGTATCCATTTTCCATAACAGCATCTTGAAGGCGGATTGTCTCCTCCATTTTTATTTTTGCCGGGGTAACAATGCGCAATTGAAGTAATATAAAAGTTATTTTTATTATAAAACTCTTCATCGGTTAATTGATACCAATTATATTTTAAAGTTTTACCTGATTGATCAGTAAATGGTTTTGTAGTTTCATGAACACTTTTTGATGGGGCTTGACTTATTTGAACAATTTTAGAATTTTTTTGTCCCCACACGACTGGATGTGGAATAAATCCAAATTTTTCTTCACAAAATCGGCATTCCTTTAATTCATTAATAAATTTATCAAATTCCATAATATTCACCCCAGTTGTTATGCTTTATTATAGCATAAATAATCTATTTTCATAAAAAAAAGAATTAAAGTAACTCTTTTTATAAATCTAGTTTAACAATTATACTTTTTTCTTTTTTTCCAAATTTAGTTATTTCACGTGCTTCCACCTGTTTAAAACCTACTTCTTTAAATAATGATAAGGCATGCATTCTTGATTCTTCAAAACTATCATATAAAGATTTAATATTAGCATCTTTTGCTCTTTTTATAAGTAACTCTAAAGCAGGCCTTGAATACCCTGATCCTCGATTATTATAATCAATTAAAACGCCACAATAATATTTATTTTCTTCATTATTATAGTGATAAGTTACATAGCCAACAAATTTATTTGAATCATTATCTTTAATATAAGCAATAAAGATATTCTTTTCTTTATTTTTGTTAAATTTATGAATCCACTTATCTTCAGGTAAAGCAATACATCCGGTTTCATAGTTATAACCCTCATATTCAACATCATACCCAGCATTATAACTCATTGTTTTAGCATCCTCTTGTATTTTTTTTAAATACCAGTAATCTTTGGAACTTGTAGGTTCATATAAAGAAACGTTAACTTTTCTTGCACGAGTATTGGTATAATCTTTATATCTTTCAATAAAATTCTTAAAGGAAAAAACTATTTTTTCTAATTCACTCAGATTATTAAATTTACGATATCTATAATTAATTTCTAGTTGTATTACATCTACATCTTTTAAGTTATATAAATATTGGGTAATTGCGCCACCTTTAAATGGTTCGTTTTGGCTTATATTATTAATCCCATTTTCTTTAAAACATTTTATTAATTCTTGTATTGTGGAATAATCTGCAGTTAAGTTATTTAGTGTACCAAATTCAATATCAAATTCATGGGATATTGATGCGCCATGTAAGTCAATTACTAATTTTATGTTATTTTCTTTTACTATATCAATTAGATTCTTTTTAAATTCATCATGATTATCGCGATTTGGGTCAAGACCAGTATCTTTTACTTTTATTAATGCATGTGTATGAAAATGTTTATTAAAATAAAGTGCTAGAGCCTTTGTATAAGGTTCATTTAGTTTTATCTCTCCATTTTCTTTTGTCTGTAACATTGTGTGTGGTGCAGTAAAAAGAATTGGCAAATTTCCTTTTTTATAAATTATGTCAGTTTCTACATTTATATTTTCTAAAATATCTATTTCTTCTTTAAAATTCATTTTTTAATTCCTTATAATATTCTTTTAAATTTAATTCTAATTTTTTTACTAAAAGTTCAACACTTTCTTCCTTAAATGGATCAGGAATATCAAATTTTTTAGATAACTCTTTTATTGGATAATATGATGCAACAGAAGAAGCACTTTTAAATTTACTTAAATCATCTTCGCAAGAAGAAGCAAGTGAGAATGATCCAATGATTGATATTGCATAATCAATATAATAGAAAGGATCAGTAAATATATGTACTTGTCTATAAAAGAAGTTACCTTTTTCGAGATTTTCATTGCCTTTATTTTGATATTCTAAATTATATTTTGAAGCAAGTTTAAGCCATGTTTCGTGAATTTTATTTGAGTCTATTTCGTCCATTAAATAAATTGTCTCTTGAAATTCATCTACTAAACAAATATATGGTAATAGACTTATTAAATCATAAAGAAACTCTATACAGTATTTGCTATAGTCTACATCTTTAAATAAACATTTCAAGTGTGGTAATAAAATAATAGATAATGCGTGAGAAAACATCTCGGCAATTTCCATTGTTGGATATTTAAGAAGTGGAGACACTATATAGTTTTTATCCATTAAACCAGCATTGTATTTTTGATAAGCATGACCTAATTCGTGTGTTGTTGCTGTAGCATCATAATAAGTGTTTTTATATGATCCAGTAATTACTGGTAGCCCCGTTTTACATAAATAATTTGTTATACTAAAGCCAACTTTATTATCTCGATTTAAAAAGTCAATATAACCATTTTCAAGAAGTATGTGGTAAGTTTCTAATAATTCTTGATCAAACTTTAACGTTTCTTCAATTTTCATTAAAAGACATTTCCCTTCATAAAGAGGTTTGGGAGATGCTTTAAAGAATATATTATCGAAATATTCAAGTTCATTGATACCAAGATTCTCTTTTTGAATAGCTCTTAATGATTCTATTAAAGGATTTATATACTTTCTTATGTTATCACGGAATGCATGAATATCATTATAGTCATAATTAAATCTTCTTAATTTATATAAACTATATTCAACATAATTATCGAATCCTAATATTTCTGATATTTCTTTTCTTACACTTATTAAATCAAGGAATATTCTATCAAAGTGTTCTTGCCTTTCCAGATAGTAATCGTTATAAATATCACTTGCTTCTTTTCTTATATCTCGGTTATTATCTTTCATGAATCCATTTAGTTTAGCTAGGTTCATTTCTTCTCCATTAAATGTTACTTTTTCTCTAGTTAAACTCTGATATTCTTTTTTTAATTCCTGTTCTTTTTTTAATAAATCATTAATTTTATCATCAGTTATTCTTTTTTGATATTCAATGGTTTTGAAAAAGTTAGGAGGAACTAAACTGGATAAATTAGCCTTATATTCACTTTTTAATATAGCATCATAAAACGGAAGGAATAAACTATCAAATTTAGGCTTATAAGTATTCCAATAAGCTATTTCATCGTTAAAGTATTCATCTTTCAAATCACGCATATTTCTAATATCCGCATAATCATACATTTCTTCAATTTCATTTTGAATATTTATTATTTCTTTAAAATTTATTAAAAAATCATTAAAATTTTTTGAATTACCTAATGCACTAATTAATTTATTTAGTCTATCTTTTGTCTTATCATAATCTATTCTTTTGTATACTAGTTCATTAAAATTAGTTACTTTTTCCATAATTCACATCCTTAACTTAATTATATCATAAAAAAAGTAAACTATATGAAAGTTTACTTAAAGTTTTTAATCAACTTTGCCCATTCTATTAAATGGAAATAAAATGATCTCTGTTGTACCCATGATTTTTTTATCTTCAATAAATCCAATCATTCTGGAATCTTTTGAATTAACTCGGTTATCTCCCATAACAAAGTATTCATGCTCAGGTACAGTTAATTCGTAGTTTTCACCTCTAAATATGGTTTCTTCATCATTACAAATGTTATAATCTTTTTCAAAAACATTTGAGCAGGTATTTACTTTAGCTGTTTCATCTATAAATTTTTCTTCAACTCTTTTCCCATTTATGTATAAAACACCAATGTTTTCTCCACTATCATTTTTTTCAATTACATATTTGATTTTTTCACCGGGAAGACCAATAACTCTTTTAATAAGTTTTCCACTGTCTGTTTCAATTACGACAATATCAAATCTTTTTATACCTTTTGTTTTTTTAGTTAATTTGTATAAAAGCATTGTATCTTTATTTTTTAAAGTTGGAACCATACTTGAACCATTAACTCGAACAGGTGTTGCAATAAAGCATCTTATGATAATTATAAAACATATTATAATGATAAATGGCATATAACTTAAGAAAAAATCTTTTACAGCATATTTAGTTTCTTCATTAACATATTCTTCATGTTTTTCTTTATTTTTTTTACTTTTAATCTCTTTTGTATTAGTCATAGATATCACCTATTTTTAATTATATCATTTTGCTTTTAAAAATTAAATAGCAATAAAGATATTTTAGCATTAAAAAAGGAAAGATTAATTTCTTTCCTTGTTCTTATATTCCTTAGACATTTTGTCAATGAAGTTAAGTTTAGCTCTTCTAGCAACACCTTTTCTTACAACTGTTACTTTGTCAATTAAAGGAGAATTTACTTTAAATACTCTTTTAACTGCTACAGAACCACTTTTCTTTCTTACTGTAAAAGTTTTACCAATTGATCCACCTTTGATAGCTACAACGTAACCTTCAAATGCTTGAATTCTTTCAGTTTTTCCTTCTTTGATTTTGTAATCTACTCTTACAATATCTCCAACACGAAATTCAGGAATATCATTTCTTACTGATTTAGCGTTAACCTTATCAATTAAATTCATGAATACTCACCTTCCTATAGTATATTACACCCATATAATCATAGATTTACCAGCGGATTACATTTAGCTCTTCATATAAAAGCATATTTAGTTTAGCATAAATAATTCTTCTTTGCAAGATAAATAAATGTTTTAACGTCTATTTTAGAGGTTAAAATTTGACAGAATGCATATATTTTACTATAATAAGGCGAATTGAAAGGGAAAAACTATGGAAAATATTAAAGGAAATGAATGCACTGATTCTCTACTTTACAAAAAAAGACGTGAATTTAGATATTTTGAAGCAATAAATCAAAAAAGTTTTGCTAAAATAGATGGTGCGATTAAAACATTTTATGATAGATTGTCAGCTCAAGCTAATGTTCGTATGTTAAACAAAGCTGATCTTTTTGAAAAAGCTTTGGCCTATCTTAATAGCAACTTTTATTTAACCAATGATGAAAAGATTATTTTTTTAATTCTACTTATAGATCCAACATTAAGTTTATTATCGTTTTATACTAAGTTAGTAGAAAGTGAAGAAAACAAAACTGTTTCAATGTTATCATTAAGTGAAGATAAGATCCAGGAATTAAAAGATTATTTCATTAAGAATTTTGGCTTTTATGATCCAATGTTAATTAAATATGAAGATCTTTATAAAAGAATCATTCTTGCTCGTGAAAATAATAATAAAACTACTGGATTAAAAATGAACTATGTAGATATTTTAGCAAAAACTCTTAATATTAATAATATATCATTTGAAATTGATGCATCAGAAATTGATGAAATTATTGAAGATGCAAAAGAATACTTAAAAAAATATCCAAAGCCAACTTTAAATGATTTAATTTTTCAACTACTTTATGAAAGTGGCGAATTAGATTTCGAAAAATTAAGAAATAAGTTAATATTCATTATATTTGTTCTTGATATGGACTTACGATATAAACAAGTATATGATGCAAATTATAACTTAGTTACAATAAGAAAAACTATTAGTCAAATATTTGGATGTTACTATGATTTGTTAATGAAATTAGAAAATAAATTTATTAAAGATAATTTCGATGATCAGTATGTTTTACAAGAAATGAAAAAACCTAATTATTGTTAGGTTTTTTTTCGTCTATATTTAAAATTATTTGGTTATCTTGAAATTTTATTGAAGTATTTTCATCAATTATTTCTTTTGTTACAGGATTAACTATATTATCAGATAAATATTCTTTTTCATAAAGATCTTTTAAGGTTATATCTCCACTGCATTTTTCTTCAAGATAACATCTTTTAGCATAGTATTTTATTTTACTTTCCATGGCGTATATTAATTTTTCGTTTTGATTATTTCTTATTTTCACTAAACTCGCAATTATTATAATAAGACATGTTACAACAATCGTGATTGATAAAAGTGAAAAATTTGATATTCTTTTAGTCTTCATAGTAATTCCTTATAAATTCATCTTTGTATTCAGTTATTTTATTCTCTTTAATAGCTTCTCTTATTTCTTCAGTTAATCTTATTAAAAATCTTATATTGTGTATGGAAAGTAATCTTGCTCCAAATGTTTCATCAGCATTTATTAAGTGTTTTATATAAGCTTTAGTATAATGCTTACATGCATAACAATCACACTCTGAATCAATTGGTGTAAAATCTTCTTTATATTTAGCATTTTTTAAATTAATTTTCCCATATTTAGTGAATGCATGTCCATGCCTTGCTAAACGGGTTGGTAAAACACAGTCAAAGATATCTATTCCTCTTATTACACCTTCAAGTATATCAATAGGTTCACCAACACCCATTAAATAACGTACCTTATTTTCTGGAATAAAAGGAGTTGAATATTCAATTGCTTTATACATATCCTCTTTAGATTCATGATCGTTTGCTACTCCACCGATACTATATCCATCAAAATCTAGTTTGACAGTTTCTTTGGCTGAATATTCTCTTAAGTCTTGATAGGCTCCTCCTTGAATGATGCCAAATAGAGATTGATTTTCGTTTTTATGAACATCTTTTCCTCTTTTAGCCCATCTAAGTGTTCTTTCAATACTATTTTTCATATATTCATAATCAGCACTTGCTGGTGGACACTCATCAAAACTCATCGCAATATCACTATCTAATTTATTTTGAATCTCAATACTTTTTTCTGGAGTTAAAAATAAATTATCTCCATTTAAATGATTTTTAAAATGTACTCCTTCTTCAGTTATATCTTTGGGATTTGCTAAAGAAAAAACTTGAAATCCTCCTGAATCAGTTAAAATTGGTCCATCCCAATTCATAAATTTATGTAATCCGCCTGCTAGAGATACTATATCCTCTCCGGGTCTTAGCCATAAATGATATGTATTAGATAGTATTATACCGGAGTTTATATCATGTAATTCTTCGGGTGATAATGTTTTAACTGTGGCTTGAGTTCCAACTGGCATAAACATTGGGGTGTCATATTCGCCATAGTTAGTTTTAATACGTCCTAACCTAGCATTTGTATTAGCTTCTTTTTTTACAAGTTTATATTCAATTTTCCCCATTTATTCATCAACTACTTTCATTACTTTTTATAAACGCTTAACATTTTTTTAGCACATTCACCATAGTGGTTTATTCTTTTAGATGTTGTTTGCCATAAAGATATTCCTAATTCTCTTTTAAAAACACCATATTCAATAAACCAGCGATCATGATGTGGATTATCATCACACTTTAAAACTGGTGTAGTAAGTCCATCAATTGCATCAGTATAAGCTAGCCCTACTGGATTTCCATTAAAATCACAATAAAAGTAAACATGTGCTTTATTAATTCCTTTTGTTCCATCAGGATATATTTCACTGTATTCATCACGAATAACGAATAACTCCTCTTCTTCATCATATTCAATATGTTCCACCATAGGTGTTAAAAATCCACTTTCATTATATAAGACACATTGTTCTTTTTTACCAAAAAATCTATCTATATAAACTTTAGTTCCTTCACTATTTTCATATTCTTCTTTTACTCTTTCCATTTTAAAACCTCCCTGAATTAATCTATAATTAACATTGCATCTCCAAAAGAGAAGAATCGATATTTATTTTTTATGGCTTCATCGTATGCGGCCATAATATTATCTTTACCGGCAAGCGCAGACACTAACATTATAAGTGTGCTTTTTGGTAGATGAAAATTAGTAATTAAATTATCAATTCCTTTAAATTCATACCCTGGATAAATGAATATATTTGTATCATTTACTTCTGGTGTGTACTCATCATACTTTTGTCTATTAGACTCTAAAGCTCTTGTTGAAGTTGTTCCAACAGCAAATATCTTTCCACCATTCTTTTTCACATCATTTAGCGTATCTGCACACTTTGAACTAATAATATAACCTTCTGTATGCATCTTATGGTCTAGGATATTATCAACTTGAACAGGTCTAAATGTCCCTAATCCAACATGAAGTGTAACATGTACAATCTTGATTCCTTTTTTTTCTAGTTTATCTAATAGTTCTTCTGTGAAATGAAGACCAGCAGTTGGTGCTGCAGATGATCCATAGTTTTTGGCATACACAGTTTGATATCTATCTTGATTTTCTAATTTTTCATGGATATATGGTGGAAGCGGCATAGTTCCAAGGGACTCTAATACTTCCATAAGAATTCCTTCATAAAGTAACTCAATATGAGTTATTCCATCATTTAAAATTTCTTTAACACTAGCTTTTAATCTTCCATCACCAAAGGTAATAATAGTTCCAACATGTAATCTTTTTTGTGGCTTAGCAAGACATTCCCAAATATTATCTTTAATATTGTGTAACAATAATAATTCAATTACGGCTTTTGTCTCTTCTTTTTCTCCAATTAATCTGGCTGGGATTACTTTTGTATCATTTATGACAAGTGCATCTCCGGAAGACAAATAATCAATAATATCAGTAAACTTCTTATGTTCAATCTCCCCTGTTTTTTTATGTAAAACAAGAAGTCTTGAGGAACTTCTATCCTCAAGTGGAGTTTGAGCAATTAATTCTTCAGGCAAATTATAATCAAATTCATCTGTATGCATTCTACTTCATCCCTTTAAGTAATAGTATACTAAAAAAACGTACAAATTAAAAGACTAAATACACAGGAGTATTTAGTCAATTTTTCTTACTACGTAAATGGATTCTTCTCTATAATCAATCTCGTTTCCATTCAAATCTAAAAGTGATGGGTTATTATAATCATTTGGATCATTTTCTGATATTACACCAATAGTTCCATCAGATAGTAAAACTTTCATTCCAACTTGATATATGGGTATAAGAGTCTTTAATATATTTGCTAATCTGGCATTAACAAATAAAGATGCTACCATTGTGTCAATTTGTCTACCAATACCACCAAATGGATTATCTTTATTTTTAATTACATTATTTCTTAGAATTATATCAAATAGATCGGCTAACTTTATTATTCTTGCAATTCGTGCATATTCTTCGTTTTCTTTAGTATTTAATGGTGTATTTAAAAGTGATAAATCACCACTTTCTTTTTCGTGATGCAAAAGTACTGCCATTTTTACATTTTCACTAGTTTTATAATACTTACAGAAAAAATAACTGTATATTGGGTGATATTTACTATCATATTTATCTAATAATTCCATGTTTAAATCAGGAATTAGTTTCTTAAATTCTTTTAAATCTTTTTCATAATTATCTTTTAGTAATTTAAGTGTATTTGTGTTCTTAGCTCTTCTTCCAATATCTTCTAAAATAGCTGCATATATTGTACTTTCAATATCTATTTTTAGGTTTTGCTCAGTTATTTCATTATACTTTTTTGCAAGCAATGCCGAAATAATTATTGTGTTCGCTATATGACAGTAAGAATTCTTTAGATATATACTTGTATCAAATTTTAAATATTCAGAAGATTCAACTATTTCTGTTAATAATAAAGCTAAATCATGTAACTCATTTACATCATCACTTCTTAAAATACTTTTAATTAACTCTTTTATTGAATCATTGAATGTGTCAAATTCGGAGGATACTTTTATATCAACATAATTAATATCAGACTTTTTTATTTTAGAAATAATCCTACTGGTTAAGATTGTTCCAGAATCTAAATTAAGATTTTCTAAACATTCTTGAAGTTCCATTCCACTTCTTAAATATTTATTTGATATCTTCATAAATACCCTCCTTACTATTCTTTAAAAAAGTGCATCTTGACTACTTACTTGTAAATGCTCATAAGCTTTATCAGTGGCTAAACGTCCACGTTGTGTCCTTTTTATAAATCCTTCTTGCATTAAGTATGGCTCAACAATATCTTCACAAGTTGAGACTTCCTCACCTATAGATGACGCAATTGTTTCAACACCTACAGGACCACCATTAAATTTTGTTATTAAATTAGTCAAATATTCTATATCAATTTGATCTAATCCATATTTATCAACATGTAATCTATCTAGTGCTTTTGTAGTTATTTCTTCATCAATTATTCCGTCTCCAATAACTGATGCAAAGTCTCTTACTCGCTTGAATAAACGATTAGCGATTCTTGGAGTTTTTCTACTTCTCTTCGCTAATTCTTTGGCAGCGCCATCAGTTATTTCCATATTTAAGACTTTGCTTGTTCTTTTTACAATACCGATAAGTTCTTCCTCAGAATAATAGTTAAGTTTATTAATTATTCCAAATCGATCTCGAAGAGGAGCAGAGATATTTCCAGCCCTTGTTGTAGCACCTACAAGTGTAAATGGTGGTAAATCTATTTTAATACTTCTTGATGAAGAATCAGTTCCAACTACTATATCTAATTCGAAATCTTCCATAGCTGGATAAAGAATTTCTTCAATAAACTTTGGCATACGATGAATTTCATCGATGAATAGTACATCCCCTGGTTCGAGAGTAGATAATACTGCAGCTAAATCTCCACTTTTTTCAATTGCCGGTCCAGATGAAGTTTTTATATTTGCACCTAACTCATTTGCAATAATATGAGCAAGTGTAGTTTTTCCTAAACCTGGAGGCCCATATAATAAAACATGGTCAAGTGGTTCATTTCGCATCTTTGCAGCCTCAATAAAAACTCTTAAATTTTCTTTCACTTCATCTTGTCCAACATATTCATTTAAGGATTGGGGACGAATGTTATCATCAGTTATGTCTTCGTCTAATATTTCACTTGTTATTATTCTTTCCACTAGTTCATCTCCTTAATTTTATTTATTATTTCTGCCCAATTACTGGCTATATCTAAGTTACATTCCTTATCATCAAATCTAGCCATTTTTATTACTTTTATTCCTGAATTTAAAACATTTTCACAAGTCTTAATGTTATCATCAATAAATAAGTCTATTTTATTTTCTTTGGCACATTCCACTTTATCACTTAAATTAGTAAACATTTTATTAAATGGAAGATTATTATTTTTAAAATAATTATAAGAATCTTCATAAGCTGTATCTTCAGCAATGGTTTTATAAAAACTTCCACGTGATGACATTATGATTATTTCATGTCCACATTCATGTAGGTAATCTAATGCTTCTTTTACTCCATCTTTTAACTCTACATATCTATGAATATCTCTTTCATATTTTTCTATAAAAGGAATAAATATTTCATCAGGAAGTTTTTTACTAGGATCATATTCTTTAAGGTTTGTTTTCTTTAAATAATAGACATACTCATGTGTTTTAGTAATTGTATCATCTATATCTATTCCTATTCGCATATTTATCCTCTTAACATTAATTTTAATGCTTCTTTAATTTGATTTTCAATAGTATCTGATTGATTTATATTAGGTAATACTTTTTTGATATCTGGTTTTTTATATCCTAAGCTTTCTAAGGCTTCAACTAATTCTCCAGATACACTTACATCCTTTGTACTATTTGCAAGTTTACCTTTTAAATCTAAAATTATTTGTCTTGCTAATTTATCGCCAACTTTAGGAAACTTAGTTAAGTACATAACATTTTCTCTGTCAATCGCATCAATTATACCATCAACACTTCCAGTTGCAAACATTGGAATAGCTAATTTTGGTCCAAGCCCTTTAACTCCAATAAGTTTTAAAAACAATTCTTTTTCTTCTAATGTAGCAAAACCATACAAAGAAACTTCACTTTCAGTTTGATGAGTATATATAAGTATTTTATATTCCTCACCTTCTTTAAAATAATATGGGTTAGCTACAAACACATTATAACCTATGCCATGATTATCAATGACAATTGAATTTGTATTTACTTTGTCTATTACGCCTATTATGTAACTATACATATATTCACCATCCTAAACTCATTATATCATACAATTGTTTTATAACAAACTAAATTTAAACTATTTAACTAATTTTCCTACATTCTTTATCTTATCCTTATTAATTATAACACATTATTTTAAGACAATAATAAATTTTGAAAATATAAAAAAAGTAATGTCAAAAGTGGGTTATGCTTAATAGAATATATTAGATAAAGGAGGTATATGAATGTACTATTACGGATATAAT
>CAZWST010000016.1:15677-28321 GCA_964636965.1 uncultured Muribaculaceae bacterium | reverse complement strand
GAAATAGAAAAAAACACGTAAACCTTATAATAAGAAGCAGATAGTTGACCATTTGTATTAAATGAATCAACTCTTTGAAGACAATAATTGAATGATTCCCCCTTCGTAACATCCCAAGACTTCGTTACTTGGTTTTTAGTAATCCCGCCCCATTTAAGCTCATCATTGTTAAAAAAGTTTGAACAATTACCTCTAGACGAGTAAGATATCTCATTCATTAAATCACTAATGTCATCCAGTGCTTCCTTATTTGGTCCACCGTGTTTCTCAATTCTCTCAACTATTCCATCTTTCATTCTAAATGCTTTGGAATAATTAATAGAAAATGCCAAATATCCAGAAAATAATGCGATAAAAGTAAGAACAATTCCTAACAGCCAAGTTGCACCTATGGCTTCTTTCATGCATTCTTCTCCTTTTTACTAATTATTATCTAGCACATTTAATAGGTTCCGGATTTGCACAATTTGTCACAACATCTGCAACGCCTGTGTCTTCCTTATTTTCTTGAGGGCAATATTTACAGTCCATCATTTCACCGCCACCTTCTGCATCAACACATCCAAAAGCTGAGGCGCAATATGTACTTCTTAAAATATTTTGTCTTATTGTTGGCCAAATAAGTGTAGAAAATAATGCTGCTATTGCTGCTATTGCTACAACAGCTACAGCTGTCATACTTAATTCACCTGTTGCATCCTTCATCTAAACATCTCTCCTTTATTATATTTAAATTATACTATTATTATTGTGTATATTCAAGTATGTTATGCATGTATTTTACACATACAATTAGAATGTATTATCCTTTGGATAATATATAGCTCCAGTCTCCCCAGAAACACTAAAAGTATAAATATCTCCTAATACTGGTAAGTTAAATCCTAAGAATACTGTTAGCTCATAGTAGTACTTATCTTCTCCCCCATTTTGTCCATCTCTTTTAGTTCTTGATACACAGTAACTTTGACGGGTTGTAGGATTTTCTGTAATATGTCCATCTAATACACCAATTATTTTTGAATTATCACGAGGAACTTTACAAAATCCCGTTTGTCTATAACCACTAGCTCTGATAGCTGCCTCAATTTCATCTTTTGCTGTATTATTCCATCCATCATATTGTTCAAGTTTAGTCACTAAATTAGTTTTCAGTCTATATGCATTACTATAATTAATTGAAATAGCAACATATGCAATAAGTATCATCATAAATACAATAACTACGGAAAACAACCATAAACCACTAATAGACTTATTCATAATATCACTCCATTATTCTAAATAAATTATACTAATTATTTGTAAGTATTACAAAGTTATTTAATGAAAAAAGAGTGTCTTTACACACTCCTATTCATATTTATATCTACCTTTACTCTTCTTTAAATATCTATAAAGCATTACGCTAGCTACAGCTAACACTCCAACTAAAAGAGCAATAGCAACAATATATTTCCAAGTATTAGATTCTTTTTTTATTTTTATTGTATATTGACAAGTTGTACCATCTTCAGCACGAACATCAATTTTAATTACTGATTTATTTTTTAATTTTTCATTACCTTCAATTGAATATGTAGCATTTTCTTCATCACTTGGCACTACTTCAAAATCAATTGAATTAGCATTTTTTGGTAATGTTAACTTGTAACTATATGTATTTGGAGAAAATTCAATTGGATATTCCTCTGAATAAATGTTTGCTAAAGTACAATCATTATTAAGATTTGTATATCTATTAACTTTTAATGTAACTTCTTTTTTATCACCAGATACAGCTGTAACAATTATCTTTATTTCATGTTCCTCATTAGGCATTCCAGTGTTACCAATAACTTCATAAGTACTTGTTTCATCTTCAAGTTCTACAGTAACATTGACATCTGTTACATCATATAGAAGTTTTAAGGTGTAAGTATCTTTTGTATCACTATATCTTATGTCTGTATTATTAACCATTATTTTTTTAATATTAGTATTATTTGTTATTCTTTCAGTAGTTGTAGTTGATGGTTTTGTTTCAACAGGTATTGTTGGCATTGTTTGTGTATTACTAGGTCTTCTAGTAGTCCTGCTTGTTTTAGCTGGTGTTTTTGAAGTTGGTTTTCTAGTAGTCCTTGTTGTAATTGGTCTCATAGTTGTTGTAGTTGTTGTTCCACGTTTTTTATAAACACTTCCATCAGCATTCTTATTACAATCAATTAATTCTACTTTTGAACAATACTTTTCACCAGTCATACTACAAGATCCAGAATATTGGCTACAGCCATCACTTGTAATTTTTCTATAAGGTGTTCCATTGCCATTTAAACATCTAAATCCATCTAAAGTGCTATTCATTGGTCCCTTAGAATAAGATCCACTAGAACAAACTACACGATAGCAATATCTATACTCTTCCGAACCAACTTCCTCTTTTATATTTGTAAAAGGACTTGCAAAAGCTATACAAGAATAACGATCCATATTAGAACTTCCTGTATATGCTAAACATTCATTTTTACCTATAAACATTGTTAATAACATAATAGTTATAAACATTATTTTTTTCTTCATACGCATCACCTACAATTTTTATATATTCTTAATTAAATTATAAAATATCTAAATATACTTTGCAATATTATTGACAACTAAATGTTAATAGGTTTACTTTCTTCTATTATCACTTATAAGTTCCAAATCTTCCGTTAGTTGTTTTATCCTTTCAATAATTCTCCTACTCTTTACAATATCAACTGAATTTTTTGTTGTAGCTAAATGAACTTCAAGTTCATCAATTGTTAAATTAGATGTAAATAAAGTTGGTAGTTTAGAATCCATTCTATATTGTAAGATAGTCCCTAGTATTTCATCTCTACTCCAAGATGTGACAACTTCAGCCCCAATATCATCTATTAATAAAACATCTGTTTTTTTAAGCAAATCCATCTTAGTATCAAAATCATCATAAAATGATTCTTTTAAATTTCTTAACATCTCGGGATAATAAATAATCGTAGTGTTTATTTTTTTTCGAGCAAGTTCATTTAAAAGAGCAGCCAAAATAAATGATTTACCTGACCCAAATGATCCATGTAAATAGCATCCTTTAATATGCGGATCTTTTTGATAATCTGTATAGAACTTTTTTACCCAACGAATAATATGTAATCTCTTTTTATCATCATCATATATTTCACCCATACGAGCATTTTTAATTGCAAGGGGTTCTTCAAAAGTATTTGATACATACATTTCATCTTGTAAAGCTTTATTTTTATATTTACAAGCAACATAATCAAACTTTAACATATTTTCGCATACTTTAGGAAATGATACACATCCTTCATATTTGTTTTTACACATAAGTAAACTTTTACACTTTTTACAGTTTTCAAGTTCTCTAACAGTAGTCTCAAGCTTAGTAGTATATTTCTTTAATATTTCTTCATCACATTTTAGTTTTCTTACTAAAGCAATAAAGTTTTCGTCCTTCAAAGCTTCTTTAAAATTTTTAGATATTTCACTATCAATATTTTTATTTTTTAGTTTTTCTGTTGTCTCTTCTACTGTCTTCATACACATCACCTGAATTCACTTAATAATTCTTCCATCTCTTTTTTATCTTCATCGCTTAATTCTTCACGATTATTTTCTGTATACATCCATGCTGGAGCCTTAACTTCATATTTAGGACGATTTTCCGTAACTGCTTTCACAATCTTTTTATGTCCCTTTTCAGCAGCATTCATAGCATCTACTACAATCTTTATTCCTTTTCTTGACCAAGTGGATGCAATAGCTTCTAAATATTTTTGAACAAGCTTACCATCATTAACTCGCAAGGCATAATCAATTAAAACATTAATAACTCCCGGAGGTAAAGCAAAATCAACTGCTAGACTTTCAATCATTTTTAAATCTCTAGCTGTAGGTTTAACTCCTTTGTTTTTACTAGTTAAAAAATCATATGGTTTAGTATTTTCAAACACATAAATCATTTTAGCACGATTAGATGTATCACCTATTGGACTCTTTAGATGTTCTGGTTGAGTATGATATACAATTGTTGGTAAATTACCATTATGATTATATTCATAACTCTTTCTTGCTGCATCTCTTAACTTTTCTTTATTCACAAGACCAAATTCATCAATTACAAGTCTTAATAATTCACTCATCTTCATTGTATCTATATTATATATATAGGCAAGCTGATTAATAAGTTCTTTAGTTTTTTTATTGAAAGTCTTTGAATTAATCATGCCCTTAGGAATAGATACTTCAAGTAAATTAAAATCAATTACATCATCTATTTCTAAATTTCCTTTTGTTTGTTTTCGAATATCGTATTTTAAAGCTTCATTAGGAGTAACAGATTTAAATGTCTTATTCATTGAAGAAGTAATTTCTTCAAATCCATCTTTTTTTAAAGTCTTTCTCTTATAATATTGAATCAAATGTTCATATTCACTTTCACCAATATTATTTAAAAGTAATACTCCTAAAATAGGATGATTGAAAAATTCACTAGGATTTAAAGGAGAATATAGTTCATAGATATATTCACTTATATTTTCATCATTTTTTTTAAAGCTCTTTAAAAGGCCAAGAGCTTCTAAAGCTTTTCTAGCGTCTACAATTATTTCTAATGAACTTTTTAAAATAGTCATTAAGTGATGATGTGTATAGCTAATACTCATGTCTTCTCTCATGTCTAAATCACTCCAAAGTGTAAGATATAAACTTACAGCTGTTGGACCAATTATAGGCTCATATAAACTAATTAAAGTTTTTTTATCATTTTCCGTTAAAATTGTTTGGTTAACAACGACATATGTATCAGCCGGATATGTTCCTTTCACAACTATCACCTCTCAATACTATTTTAACATTCTTTTTTTCATATTTTCATAATTAGTATTCATTTCTTTATATTTGTCTTGATATTCACTTACTTTTCCATAAGATGACCTATCCAATACCTCTTTATAGTTAATTAAAGCAATTCTTGCTCTATCTAAATCTTTTTTATCTAAATCATCAAGAAAATCTTCTTCACAAGAATTTTCCATAATTGAGTTTCCAATGAATGAAACTAGCACGTTTGCAGCTATAATACTTAAAGTATCCTTATCAATACTTGTCTATTACTTTCATGATTACTCCTTTATATATCACCTTTATTTTAACATAAAAATAATTTCTAACAAAGAAAAAGAAGATGTTATTCATCATCTTCTTCATCTTTATTATTATTTTCTTCATCATCTTCTTCATCGTCTGGTGAAATAACTATTTCATATCCAAGAGATGAAATCATTTCATTTAATTCTTTATCTAAATCTACACTTTTATTAGTTGTAACAAAACCCATAACTAAACCTCTTGAATAACCGCGATTATCATTGGCTTACATTCTGTTTCATGATAAAAATACTTACTTAATTCTTCTCTAATCTCATTTTTAATTTGATTATAATCAACATAACTAGGATTAGTATTCTTTTCAATTATATCAAGGCTCATTCTTTTTATTTCTTCAATCATTTCTAAAGAATCTTTAACATATATAAATCCCCTAGTTGTAACTTCAGGACCAACAAGAATTTTCTTAGTTTGTCTATCAAGTGTTGCCGATATTAACATAATACCATTTTCACCTAACATTTCACGATCTTTAATAACGAGTTCACCAACATCGTCATTAGATTTACCATCAATTAATATATCATCTACTTTAATTGTTTCAAACTTATCTTGTAAAACTCCATCAATAAATTCAACAACATCTCCATTTTGTTTTAATATTATATTACTTGCATCCATTCCTAAAGAAGAAGCAAGATTGGCATTATTAACCATTAAGCGATATTCACCCTTAACTGGCATATAATATTTAGGATTTACAAGATTTAACATAATCATTAAATCTTCTTGAGAAGCATGATGTAATATAGTTTTATCTTTTGGTATAGTTAAACTACTTGCACCCAACATAGCTATATCATCTTGAATATGAACTAACTTTTTCTCATTAGCATCATAATTTGGTTCCGAAAATATAAATGTATCTGTATTCTTTAATTTAATAAATTTATCATTTCCATAGACAATTCTTTCAACTGCTGCATAAGGTTTTTCCCTATCATCACATATAAGACAAATAGCGTTTTTACTTTCTAAATCTGATAAATCACCTATTAATTTTTTATCATCATGTAAGTATCCATTTTTTAAAGCCATATTGACAATATTTTGTAATTTTTTACCCATAATCACGATACGTCTATGCATATTATCAGCTGCATCTATTATTTCTTGAATAGCATGCAAATGAATTGGTAAGACAGAAATAATTAATCTACCATCTGAATGATTCATTGTATCTTTAAACCAGCTTGTTAATCTATGTTTTGGACTAGTATGACCAGCACGCTCAGAAAATGATGATTCACTCATTAAAAGTAAAACACCTTGTTTTCCAACATAAGCAATTTTACCTAAATCCATTGAATAAGCTCCACTCATTGTTGGATCAATTAAAAAATCTCCTGTATAACATATTGCACCATCTTTTGTATTAATAACATACATTACTGCATCAGGTACAGAATGGCTTACATTTATTGGGAATATTGATACATCTCTAAATGATACTTTCTTTTGTGCCTTTATTTCAATTATATTCTTTTCATTTAATCCTTCTAATAATAAGTATTCTTTAGTGTATCTAGTAGCATAAACTTTTAATTTAGGAATATCCCTCACTAAATCAAAGATACCACCCATATTCTCTAAATGTGCATGAGTTAAAAATACTCCAACTATTCTATCTTTATTATCAATTAAATATTGATAATTAGGAATAATATAATCTATTCCATACATACTATCAGTTGCATATTTTAGCCCACAATCAAAAATAAATATTCTATTATCTATTTCAATAACGTAAGTGTTTTTCCCACTTTCATTAAGTCCGCCTAAGGCAAACATTCTTATTTTACTCATTTTTTTCCTTCTTTCAAAAAAAGAAATAAAGACAACTCAGTAGGAACATTATAACATAATAAGTAAAAACTTTCTAGTATCAAGTTAAATTATTATAGAATATTCTCTTTTCTTAACATATTGAAACTCATTCAAAGAAGTAAATCCCGCTGCCAGAACGTTTTCTTTCGAATGAATATTAGATTCTTCAATATAAGCATAGATTCTTTCATATTCTTTATATGTATCAAAAAGATAATTAGTATATTCTTCTATTAAAATACGAGAGTAATGATGTCCCCTGTGTTCTTTTAATATTCCAATAACTAATTCAGGATAATCACTAACCCAAATAGTTCCAATCATCCCAACGAGTATATTTCCTTTATAAGCAAAATAAACGTTTGAATATCTTCCATTTTTTCTAGCATAGTCAATTGAATATTCTAAAGACCAAAAAGGCTCCATATATTCATCATAATCTTTATCACTTTCAAAATATGCAGCATACTGCTTATGTTCTTCAAGTGTCCTATCATATTCAATCAATTCAAAAGAATCTAACTTAATTTTTTCCATAATAACCCCTTAAAAGCACGTCATATTATATAACATTTTATAAAAAAATGCAAAAAAGCCTCATAAGAGACTTTACTTTAAATAATCATCCGTAACTTCAATATCATCTGTTACTTCATCATCTTCTATTTCCTCATAATCATCAATTTCATCTTCAACACTTACCCTCACCATCGTATCTCCAATAACCTCTACTCCCATTTGTTTATCAACAATAAGTTTTATAACCCCATTTTCTATATCTACATCAGATACACTTGGCTGATTCAAACTCCTAACAATTATTTCTGAATTATTATTTATTTTCGAGTTTTCTTTTAATCTGACTTTCATTGAATCTTGATAACTAAAATTCTTAATAATTACATTAGTTTTAGTATTATTATCATAAGAATACCAAATATTTACATCATAATTACCTGAGACAACTACTACTTCATTTAAAATACTTCCAGAAAAAGTGTGATTAATAACCCAACATCCTAAAACATTATCAAGTTTATCTCCTAAATTAATTTCTCGATTTTCTCTAATTGTTTTTTTACCCTTACCAATAACAGCTTTGGTAACAATCTCTTTATAATAAGTCATATATACCTCCTATAATATAGTATGCATGACCTAAAAATTATTTAATATCAAGTTTTTTATTTCAAAGATAATATATAAAAACTAAACAAATTATGATATAATCATTTTAGGTGAAAATATGAAAGATTGTATATTTTGTAAAATAATTAATGGAGATATTCCATCAAAAAAAATCTATGAAGATGACGTTGTAAAAGTAATAATGAACATTAATCCAGAAGAAAATGGTGATTTACTTGTTATCTTAAAAAGACACGCTGAAAACTTTACTAAATTAAAAGATGAAGAAGTAGTACATATCAATCATGTTTTAAAAAATATGTCAGATCTTCTTCATGAGAGATTAAATACTAAAGGTTTTGAAGTAATAACTAATTCAGGAGTATGTCAAGAAATTAAACATTTCCATGTTCATTTAACTCCAGGATATGATACTGAACAACCAATAGTTGATTTAGATATAATTTATGATAAATTAAAATGATATATCACATCGATATATCATTTTTTTATAAAGTTTCTAAAGCTTCAACTATTTTTTTATAAGCACTTTCTAGCCAGTGTACTCCATCACTAGGATAAACTGAATATCTTAAATCGCTTTCTAAAACATAATCATTTGAATCAATTATAACCATATTAGGATATTTACTTTTACCTATTCTTTGATACCAAATATCTATTGCTTTATTAAATAATACAATGTCCTCATTAATTAACGCTGTATCTTTATAATGCTCACTTGTAACACCATCAGGTAAAACTCTAGGTTTAATATATACAATTTTAGATTCTGAAAAAGTCATTCCAAGTCCAGATAAAACATTATAAATTCTTGAAATTAGATTATCTGATGCCATAATATCATTAAAATAAGAAACCTCATTAAATGAATCTTCACTAGTAATACCTAAAGTATAGGCATCATACTGGAGATTATGCATAAGATCATTTATTCCACCATTAACCATAATATACGTGCTATCTTTTATATTAGGAACTTTTTCAAATAAATATTTTCTTATTTGCGTATCAAGTATTAATTGACTTTCATCTACATAGTCAGATGAAAATAACATAGATGAATCTTTTGAAAAATTTAAAGATTTAGAATTTTCTGGTATCAAACCTGCTTCTTTTAAGTAATAATCGAAAGTCTTATTGTCATTACCATGTCCATTCATAATACTATCTCCTATTAACACAACATCATATTTATTTCTATCAACTACTTTTTCAACACTAGAAGTTCTTTCTCTAGGTGTTGCAGTTAGTTTACAAGATCCTTTAATAGTTTTAGATTCAGTTAAAGCCTTATTTAAAGTAACTTCAATTGAACCATCCATCCTTTTACCTGCATATATTTCCATTGTAGTAGGATTTGAAGATACTGTATAATCATCACTTAAAGGAAAATCACAATTAATAGTTACATAGGCATCATAATGGCTGGAGTTATTTATTACAGAAAAGTCTAAAATTGATTTTTCCCCAACAGCACTAAGTTCTCCTAACTCAAAAGTAAGTGTCTTTTTATCCTCACTTAAAACATCGTTAGTAACAATTAACTTATCAACCATAGCACTATAAAAGAAAACATCAAAGTCATCATTATTAAATCCAACCTTTGTATTTCCATTTAATAATAAAGTTGTTGAAACAGATGCAAAACCTATAACCAATAAAATAATCATTAAAAATAATTTATAAGATTTTTTCATAAAGACACCTTCTTACTTTATTAAATATACCATACTTTAATTAACAAATGATAAAATAGAACTCACAAATCTGTGAGTTCTATTTTATTTTACAACTATATTTACAATTTTGCCTTTAATAACAATTACTTTAACTATTTCTTTTCCATCTATGTGACGTTTAACATTTTCTTCTTTAAAAGAAGCTTCCTTAATAGTCTCTTCATCACTATCAACAGAAATATTTATAGTACCTCTTAATTTACCATTAACTTGAATACCAATAGTAACATTATCTTCAATTGTCTTTGCTTCATCATATTCTGGCCAAGATTCAAAAGCAATAGTGTCATTATGTTCTAAGAAAACATTCCAAATCTCTTCAGTAATATGAGGTGCGATTGGATTTAACAATTTAATAAATCCTTCAGCGTACTCTCTTGGGAACGTCTTTTCTTTATAAACAGCATTAATAAATACCATTAATTGACTTATAGCTGTATTGAAGGCAAGAGCTTCATAATCGTCTGTAACTTTTTTAACAGTTGCATGATAAATTCTTTCCAAATTTTTATTCTCATCATCTGTTATTTTATTTTCTTCAGCATAAAGTCTCCAAACACGGTCCAGAAATTTCTTAGCACCATCAACACCAGATGAACTCCAAGGTTTAGACGCTTCAAGTGGTCCCATAAACATTTCATAAAGTCTTAAAGTATCAGCACCATAATCTCGAACTATATCTGATGGATTAATAACATACTTAGGAAATCTCTTACCCATCTTAATTCCATTTTCACCTAAAATCATACCTTGATGAACTAATTTTTGGAATGGTTCTAAAACTGGAGATAATCCTTTATTGTATAAATAATGATTCCAAATTCTTGAATACATTAAGTGACCAACAGCATGTTCAGGTCCACCAACATATAAATCAACTGGCATCCAATGCTTAAGTAATTCTTGATTTGCAAAAACTTCATCATTATTTGGATCAATATATCTTAAGAAATACCAACTAGATCCAGCACTTCCTGGCATTGTTGAAGTTTCCCTTACACCCTTAATACCATTTTTATTATAATTTTTCCAAGTTAGAGCATTTTCAAGTGGAGCTTCACCATTATGTCCTTTATAATCATCAAGCTCTGGTAAACAAAGTGGTAACTCATCATCACTTAAAACATAATCTACCCCATCTTCACCATGAACAATTGGAACAGGTTCACCCCAATATCTTTGTCTTGCAAAAATCCATTCACGCATTTTATAATTAATCTTTTTGCTTCCTGCACCATGCTCTTCAAGCCAATCTATCATCTTATCAATTGCACTTTGTTTATCTAAGCCATCTAGCCATTCAGAATTAATATGAATTCCGTCCCCTTCCATAGCTCCAGGATTCATTAAATAACCAAAAGACTTAACAAATAATGGTTCTGTAATCTCTTTTTCAATAGTTTCTTTATCAACCCATTCAACATTAAAGACTTCATCCTCTTCACGATGAACCTCTACTTGCTCATCACTTTTCAATTTAAACAAGAAAGGGGTTGCATTAATGTGAAAATATTTATCTTTATTATAAGCATAATAATGATGGTTAATAACAAAAGATTCTCTAATAAGTTCAATATCAACGTATCCAGTTTCTTCTTTAATTTCTCTTAATGCACACTCATATGGAGTTTCTCCATCTTTAATTGTTCCTCCAATAAAGTTTCTTCCACCTAAATTTCCCCAATTTATTGTTAAATACTTATCATTTTTTTCATCATAAATAATAGCAACAATTGAATTTTTAGTAGATTCACCTTCATGAGGAGTTCCAGTTACTTCTTCAAGTACTTGAATAATTGGAATATTAAACTTACACGCAAATTCATAGTCTCTTTCATCATGAGCAGGAACAGCCATAATAGCACCTGTTCCATAACTTGCTAATACATAATCACTTATATAAATTGGAATTTTTTTATTATTAACTGGATTAATTGCATAAGCTCCTGTAAATACACCAGTTTTCTCTTTGTTAAGTTCAGTTCTTTCCAAATCATTTTTAGAAGCACATACTTTTTTATAAGCTAAAACTTCTTCTTTCTTATCATCTGTAGTAATCTTATCAACAAGAACATGTTCTGGAGCTAATACACAGTAAGTTGCTCCAAAAAGTGTATCACATCGAGTAGTAAATACTGTAAATGTATCATCATACCCATCTACCTTAAATATAACATGTGCCCCAATTGACTTACCAATCCAATTTTTTTGGATTTCTTTAGTTGATGTAGGCCAATCAATTTTCTCAAGACCTTCAAGTAAAGAATCAGCAAAAGCAGCTTGATCAATACATAATTGACGCATATTCTTTCTTACAACTGGATAACCTCCACGTTCACTTTTACCATCAATAACCTCATCATTAGATAAAACTGTTCCCAATTCTTCACACCAGTTAACTGGCATATCAATATATTTTGCATAACCATCATTATAAAGATTTTTAAAAATCCATTGAGTCCATTTATAGAATGATGGGTCCGATGTAGCTATACATCTAAACCAATCATAATAAAAACCTAGTTCTTTAAGTTGCTTAGTAAAAGTTTTAATATTTTCTTCTGTAAACTTACTAGGATGATTGCCTGTTTGAACAGCATATTGTTCTGCTGGTAAACCAAATGAATCATACCCCATTGGATGTAAAACATTGTATCCTTGCATTCTTTTCATTCTTGAAACAATATCTGTTGCTGTATATCCTTCTGGATGTCCTGCATGTAATCCTACACC
>CAZWST010000016.1:0-15667 GCA_964636965.1 uncultured Muribaculaceae bacterium | reverse complement strand
TCTTATTTTCTTCCCAATAATTCTGCCACTTTTCTTCTATTTTCTTATAATTATATTCCATAATTACCAACCTTTCTTTTTTAAAAATATTCCAACTAAATTATATGATATTAGTATTAGAGGAACAAAAATAATTAGTGCTATTAAAAGAGCTTCCACATATGATAAATCTATAAATAAGACAATCATAACTGGAATAGATATAATAAATGCATTTACAACCACAATTATCTTGGATAATAATCTAACTCTTTTTTTAGTCATTTGCAGATTATATTTCTTTGTTATAAAATTAAACACTTTACTACTTCCTAAAGTATCTTTTTTATCTGGTATAATAAATTCTACTATATAGAGGACTAAAAATATTATCATTAAAAGTATTACATACCATAATATATACTGCATGAAACCACTCCTTAATAAAAAAGAGTCTTCATCCAAAGGACGAAAACTCGCGGTACCACCTTAATTTATACTCATCTAACCTTTAAAGAAGTCACCCTAACACATCCAAAAACAAGTTCAATTAATTATCTATATTACCTTCCACCAAATAGTAACTCTCTAGAATAGACTTTTAATCTACTACTTTTTCTTCATCTGCTTGTGAGTATTATACTAAACTTCCGCTAGATATTCAAGAAGTGTTAAGAATAAATTGATATATTTTTGGTGAACTCCAAGTTTTTTTAATTTTCTAACTTCAATACGTTTTTGTTTAATATCCGTATCTCCAAGTAAAGTTTCACCAATAACATTTTTAATCTTAGTTTGAATTGGTAAATCATTAAGAATAGATTCAATATCATCATTAACAAGTCTTATTGCATCAATCTCCAAATTTTTACCCTTAACTGATACTGTAATTTGTTTTAGTGTTGATAAAGCTGGAAGTTCAATAACAAAATCATTATCATCAACATAACTTTCAGCACCCTTAACCTTTTCATTACCAATTCTTATAACTACTTCTTCAGGCTCTCTAACATTTCTAAATCTAATTCTGTAAGCACGATGAGGAGGAATTATCCCACTTTTACCTGCAACAGGTCTAATTGTAACTGTATAATTATTCTTTTGATATGTATAATCTATATCTGAAACAATAAAGAATCCTTTTTCATAAAGAGACGAAATACCATCATCTTCATAAAGTTCATAAGTATTACTACTTCCTGGAAATATTTGTATTTCCATTGCCTTAGGAGGATTAGTATCATTTATATTTCTTTCATCAAGTATTGCCATCGGAATAATTGTTCCTGCTCTAGCAAATACTGGATAATCTTCTTGTTTATAAAATGTTGTATAACGTTTTCCTCCAGCATATCTTTTTCCAGTAGTAAAATCGTACCAAATTCCATCAGGTAAGAATAATTTTAGAATTGTTCTATCCATTAAATTATCACGTTTTTTAGTAATTGGTGCAACAAAAAGAGAGGACCCAAAATAATATTCAGCCTTATATAAAGGTTCATCATATATTTCTGGATATCTATAATATAAAGGTTGAACCAATGGAAGACCTGTTTTTGTATAACGGAAAGCTTCACTATAAAGATATGGTATTAAAGCATGTCTTAACCTTAAATACTGGCTAACTACCGATTGAGTAGTTATATCCCATTTCCAAGGTTCTCTTTTATAGTATCTACCTTCATCTGCTGAAAGTCTTAAAATTGGTGAAAAACATCCAAATTGAACAAATCTTGAATAAAGTTCTCCATCTTCAATTCCATCTGTATATCCTCCAATATCATTACTAATCCAAGATAAACCCAAATTAGAAGCTGTTGAATTATATGTTGGTAACATCTCTAAATTTTTCCAACTTACAATAGTTTCTCCAGTATAATGTATTGGATATCTATGTGCAGCAATTCCCGCATTACGGGCTAGAGTTATACCACGTCTATTGGTAATTTGTTTAAAATCGTTAAAGTGATAATGTGTTAAAGCTCTTAAATTAGTTTTATCATTAACATTATCATAATCAATCCAAAAGAAATCTACGCCATAGTTCATTAATGGATGAATTAAATAATCAAAATAAGAACTTAAAATATTTTTATTAAATACATTAAAAGGTATTTTAATATCCCCATCTACCCCCGATGCATTCTTAAATGGTAGAAAATAATCTTCATCCTTACTAATACCTTCCATTGGATTTACTTTAACAGCTAAACGAATATTTTTACTATGTAAAAAATCAGTCATACGTTTAGGTCTTTTAAATAATTTTTCATCAAAAGATAAACCAGATGAAATCTTACTCATTTGTCGATGCCACTTATCACCTAACATTATTATTGATAAAGGTATTCTGTTTTTATTAAATTTATAAACAAGTCTTTCTAACCCTTTTGAATCATATAAAGTATTTCTATTCCACCATACTCCTAAAGCATATCTTGGAATTAAAGGAGGATAGCCAGTAAGTGTAAAATAATCTCTTAAACAAGCACCAAAATCACGCTTATACATAAATACATAAGTATCAATTCTTTTATCGCTTCTTTTACCTAATGTCCCATCTTCATTAAATATTAAAGTATGTGCATCATCTATAGAAACAAAACCATCTGTACTATATAAACCTTTACCATATTTAACATTACCATCAGCACCATCCAAAGAAAAAGATGAACCACCAAAGTTTCTTACCTCAGGATGATTAAAATACCAATATTTATCAGTACCATTTAAATCAATTCTTAAATATTGATCGGGTGAAACTTTAGAACCTATAAAAGGCATTTCTTTTTGATAAGTTAAAGTAAAATAAGATGTTTTTATAGTTACAAATTTACCATCTTCTTTTTTATCAAAGTTTGTTACTGGGAATTTTCTATTCATTACAAGTTCAGTAGGTCTATCTTCAAAAGCGCCAGTTTCAGAGTACTCTAGTCTAACTAATAAATCAGATAAAACTGTAATACGGAATTTATTACCTTTAACTATATGATTAGCATTAGGAAGTATTCTTTTATAATCCATCTTAAAGTGTTCTTGTAACTCTGCCATAAAATCACCCTTTATTCTATAATTAATTTTAACATAATATTAAAATAATTTCACTATTTAGTTTAAATAAAAAAAGAAGTTTTTAAACTTCTTATGCTTTAATGATAACATTATCCACAGTCCATGACGACGAAGCCGATGATAGAACTTTTTCTTGAGTTAAAGAATCCCTTACTAATATTTGTACATCGTCAGGCACTCCGCCAAACATAGAACTTGTTGAAGTGGAGTCGTTAATAGTAAAACCACTTATGTCTAAATTTCTTAATGAAGTACAGCCACTAAATAGACCGGACATATTAGTTACATTACTTGTATCAAAGTTACTCATATCTAAATCAATTAATGAAGAGCATCCTCCAAACATAGCAGATATATTTTGGGCACTATTAGAGTTAGATTGTTTTAAATCAACAGTTTCAAGTTTATTACAGCTAGCAAACATATTTGAAAAGTTTTCAACCTTACTTAAATTTCCTAACTTAACAGAAGTTAAGGAAGTACAACCAGCGAATGTAGCTGACATATTAGTTACATTACTTGTGTCTGACATACTAAAATCTAATTCTTTAAGCGAGGTGCAACCACTAAACATACCTGACATATCAACTAAATTAGTTAAATTTCCAAGTTTTACGCTTACTAAAGAATTAAATCCACTAAACAGACCTGAAGCACTAGTTAAAGAATTCATATCTCCTAATTCAATAGAAGATAATGCTTTACAATTATTAAACATACTGGAAATAGTCGTCAATTTGCTTAGACTTCCCAATTTAATAGAACTTAAAGAAGTACAGCCACTAAACAAACCGGATGTATCAGTTACATTACTTGTATCTAGCATACTAAAATCCAATTCTTTAAGCGAGGTGCAACCACTAAATGTTCCAATCATGTTCTTAACATTGCCTAAAGAAGATTTACTTAAGTCAACAGTTTGTAATTTAGTGCAGCCATAAAACATACTTGACATATCTTCTAAATTACTCAGATTTCCAATTTTTACACTTACTAAAGAAGTAAAGTTACCAAACATACCATTACTGCTAACTAAAGAGTCCATATCTCCTAATTCAATTGAAATTAATGAACTACAATTATAAAACATACCAGACATATTTGTAAGTTTATTCAAATTTCCCATTTCTAAAGAAACTAGGGAGGTACATCCATTAAACATACCAGTAGCATCCGTTACATTACTTGTATTAAGCTGTTTTAAATAAACATTATCTAAAGTACTACACCCATAAAACATACCAGACATATTAGTTACATTACTTGTATCAAAATTTTCCAAACCTTCTATTTCCGTCAAATACTTGAATCCAGAAAATAATCCAGAGCAATTATCATTAGCTACAACTACTCCATCTGAATTAATATACAAAGTATAACCACTATTATTTGATACAAAATAAGCCATTACTTTATCATCTGTAGAAGATGATATATCAAAAATCATACTTTGCGATGTTTCATGTTCTGTTAATGTATCTTCAAAAACAATTTTTGTTACACTCGTAGCATATTGATCGAAAGCAGAAATATTACTACGAGTATTCATCGTTCCACCCAATTTAACAGGCTTAACGTAATTTTCATCTTTTTCCTTTATTTTTACTTCAATAACAGGTCTTACCCCAAGATAATGATAATAATTTGAAACTGCAGGAGTCGAATTATAGTAAAAATATCCATCCGAGAAAACACCCCACATATATGAGCCAGAACCTATAGTTTTTGTCCAATAAGATGTACTATAAAGCCACTCAGGCCATTCATAAGTAGAATAAGAGCCATTTATTGAGCCTTGACTAAGTTTTCCACCAACAATTGTTTCAATATCTTTTTTAGACAATATATCTCCAACTAAATCAAGTCCATAATTATTGGATAAATAAAGAACGTATTCGTCAACATACTTTTTTACTAGACTATTTGAATAATCAACAGTTCCTTCAGAAAAATCCGTCAATCCATAAAAAGGAGCCTTTGAAGCATCATTCCTCCATAAACCACCCTTCGCTTCTTTATTTTGTTTTCCGTATCTAGCATCGTCTGTGCTAATCTCCTCAATAAGTACACTTGATGATCCATAAATATCACCAACATATAAATTATATTTTGATAATAGTCGCATATCATATCCATCATTACTTAAAACATAGAAACATTCATTATCAATGCAAACTTCATCTCCAACTTGTGTACCATCACCAGATAAAACATCAACGCTTGTCTCTTCATCTGTCAAACTTTTTTCTCTAGCAGTTGCCTCCAAATTACATTTTAAATTAATGTCATAATCTTCAACAACTGGCTTTAATAATTTTACGGTTACTATTCCCGTTTTAGTTTTACCTGATCTTACTACCATAGCAGTTGGTTCATACTCCATAGCTATAGTAGAATTATCAAAAGAATCAGATTCGTTTTCGACTAGATTACAAGATATTTTTATATGTGCATCATACTGAGTACTTGCATTTGTAACTTCGTATTCCAATTCAGCAACTTCACCAACTAAAGTCATCTTATCAGTTTCAAAATTAATTACTTTTTTATTTTCACTAATAAAATCTTTTCTTTCAACATTATTTAATTTAGCATTTGTAAAAATTACTTCAAAGTCGTTTTTGTTTGCACCAATAGAAACTAGCCCATTTGTTAACAAAGTAGTACAAACTGCTGCAAAACCTATAACTAAGATAATAACTACAATTGCTATTACAATAAAATTCTTTTTTTTCATAATACACCTACATTAATTCGTAAAAATTATTTGACTGCTAAAACGACGCGTGAAGAGTACCCAGAAGTGGCTCCGCCAGTATGGCACCTAAATGTAAATTGTCCTGATGTACCCAAACCTGAATCACTTCCACGGGTATGCCATGTCCAATTAGAATATGGCCATGTCCCTGTATCACCATACCAACCTTTAGCATAATAAAATGGTCCTACTTCTCCTGTCGCATCTCCAAGTATTCGATCACCATAAGAATATCTAGTTGAATTACTCGGATAAATGTCAAAATATCGGGCATACTTTTCTAATTCAGATGTTGTAAGCCCTGAATCACCAATAGCAGTATAGGCGGCAGTATATTCATATGCCCCACCAGACATATCATATATACCAGATATATTTCCTGTTGTACTTGCTTTATAGCCTGTTGTTGTATTGTAAGGTAATGCAATATGATCATAATAACTAGTATTTTCTTTCCATGACATACCAGTTTTATTATAATAAGTATCCTCCGAATTATTATTAGCTCTTACCTCTGTATTTATTCCATATTTTGAATGACTTAGATATGCAGCTGCACCCCATTCTGTATTTTTTATCATATGAGATGTTAGCGTTTCTTTATATTTTAGCGAATTAAAGAATAAATTTCTAACACTAATGGCTTTCCAAGCATATACATTTGGTTTAATTACAATTTCTTCAGGTGCAGATGAGTCGGAAATTTCCCAAGTAGGTACACCAGATTTATAACCCATTTCATACTTTCCAATCCACAATCCATTTACATCAAAGTTTATAAATGCTGGATGAGTCATCCATTTTCCAACAGCACAATTATCTGTCTTTCCTGCAACTTTCGGACTTACACATGATTCATCTGTATCCGTCGTTTCATCAAGAGTAAATTCAATTTGAATAGATACAGGTTTATTTGAATCTTCTTCCTTTGATGCAGTATAATTATCAATATTAAACAATTTATATTTATATTTTGGCACCCATACAAAGAAAGATTCAATGTCATCCATATCAATAATATCATTAACTTCATAAGTCTTTGATGGATTATCTACTAATAAAACTGCATTTGCCCACACTTTACTACCATATGCATACCATTTTGTTCTTAAATCAGCATACTTTACTGTTCCGTCATCCGCTATTTTAACAGGAATCATTTCAGGTCCTAAAACAGGATCTGTTCCATTTAACAATTCCTCTTTATAACCATCTTCATAAATACGATCTATAACATTATCTCTTTCAACAGCTGATGCAACAATTGTACACGTTACAGATATTGAAGTATCTTCATCAGTATAGGATTTAACCAATTCAGCTGTTATAACTCCACTTTTTTCTTCTTGAGGTATAAATGTTGTTTTATAATCTTTTGTTATTTCCTCATTATCTAAAACACTTGTTACACTTACATATTCAGATGCTTCAGCTGTACAATTTATTGTAACATCAGCATCATATTGAGTTGAATTATTCTTTATAACATAATTTAACACAGCTTTATCTTCTACATTTGTTAACTTACTTGAAGTAAACACTAATGACCTTTTTGTATCTTTATCAATTGTTGCAACTCCATCATCGCCATTTATTTCAGCACTTTTAAATATTACAATAAAATCGTCCTTGTCTGGTCCTATTCTAAAAGTTCCAAGTATTATAAAACTTGTTGAAAGACTTGCAAATCCAACGACAAGTAATATAACTAGCAATACAACATTTCTTTTTTTCATACCCATTATCCTCCACTCACAAGCAGTTATTACTTCATTACACTACCCTATTTTTAAAATATCATTTATGCATAGTAATGTCAATTATCTACATTTTATACCATTTTATTTTACAAATAATTTAACATATTATAAACAACACACATATTATGCCTCATCTTTTTTATTAAACGATATATACAAACAAACATAAAAAAGTGCTATAATACTTTCTAAAAAAAGGAAGTGATAATGTGATTGATACACATACTCATATAAATTCCAAAACTTTAAGACATGTAAGAGAAGAAGTTATTAAAATCAAAAACTCAGATACACTGGATAAAGTAATAAATGTTGGACTTGATGAAGAAACTAATGTTGATGCCCTTGCAACATGTGACATGTGTGACAAATTCTTTTGTGCTTTAGGAATTCATCCACTCTACGATGGTAATGTAGAAAGTATCTTAAAACTTGTAGAATACAGTGATAACCGTAAATATGTTGTAGCTATTGGTGAAACAGGACTTGATAGTCAAAAAGATTTAAAACCTCAAATACGTAAATTCATTGAAAGTATTGAACTAGCTAACATGTTAAAATTACCTATTATAATTCATGCAAATAACACAAATTCTCTTGTCTTACATATTTTAAGTACTCACCCAGCCCATTATGGATTTATCTTCCACTGCTTTCAACCCGAAGTTGAAATACTAAAGGACATACTAAAAAAAGGCGGTTATATATCCGTAGGTAAGCCAATAACAAAAGAAAATGCTAGAAGATCATTAGACATAGTAAAAAATATTCCATTAGATTATTTATTAATTGAACTAGATTTTCCTTTTATGAGTAAAAATCCAACAGCTGATGGAAGATTAGTATTTAGACGCATCCAAGAGTTAAGAAATCTTGAACACCAAGAACTGGAAGAGGCATTAGATAACAATACCAAACGTCTATTTTATAAATTAAATGATAAGCATAATATTGATTAAAATCATTGACATTCACATATATTTAGTGTATATTACTAAGTGCGTAAGTGCGAAGGCAGTATTATATTCAATTCTTAATGTGTTTAGTTGAAATAGTTCTAGTAACTTAGACTGCCTAAGGGAAAGATGACTAAACACCCTAAGAAAGAGATATAATAAAATCCTTTTTTACGTAAAATTAAGAAAGGAGAATATTTATGGCAAGATACACTGGTCCAGCTTATAAAAAATCTAGAAGATTAGGTTTTTCTACATTAGAAAATGGTAAAGACTTAAGAAGAGCTTATGCTCCAGGTCAACATGGTGCAGGTAGAAGAAAAAAAGTTTCTGAATACGGTATCCAATTACAAGAAAAACAAAAAATCAGATTTATGTATGGATTAAATGAAAAACAATTTAGACGTACTTTTGATAAGGCTTCTAAATTACAAGGTGTACATGGTGAAAACTTCTTAAAATTACTAGAATCAAGACTTGATAACCTAGTATATAGAATGGGAATGGCTAACACTCGTCGTGCAGCTAGACAAATCGTAAACCATGGACATATCTTAGTTAATGGTAAGAAAGTTAATATTCCTTCATATCAATGTAAGCCAGGAGATATTATAAGTGTTAAAGAAAATTCTTTAGAACATCCAGCAATTAGAGCAGCTCTTGAAGCTAATGTTACTAGACCTGCATTTGTTGAATTTGATCCAAAGAAATTAACTGGTACATTTACAAGATTACCTGAAAGAAGCGAACTTAACGCTGAAATTAACGAATCTCTAGTAGTTGAATTCTACAATAGATAATAAGAAATCATTACATAACGTAATGATTTTTTTTATCACTTAAAAAGCCTCGTCTATTCAAAACGAGGCTTTTTTAGTTCTTCTTTAATTTTTATTTCACGTGTTATCATATTAATAATTTTTTTAGCACCACTCATATTTACTTCATCACCATTGTCTATTGTAAACGAAACGTACTTTTTTAAAGCTGCTAATTCACCTATTCCTAATTTTTTAAATAATTCTCGATAAGTTCCATCAGCTAAAGATGTTTTATAAGATTCATATAACTTATTAGTGCGAATCTTATAAAGGTCTCTTGCTACTATTGCTTCGGCAAATGGACGAATTCTCATAATTCTTTTTGAAGCTTCTAATCCATTTAATTCTTGATAACATTTTTGTTCAAATAAATCAAATTCTTCTTCATTTAAAATAGATAATAATTTAGCTAAAGATTCATCATCAAAAGCATCTATACCATTATCTTTAATTGCATTAAAAACTTGTTTAATCTTTTCATTACTAAACATGTTACCAATCCTATCTCTTATTTAAATAATTATCTATTATATCCTTTATACTCTTTTCATAATCTTTAAATGATGTAATAAATACTTTAACAAAGACATTAAAGTGTCTTTTATTAAATACATCATAAATTCTTCTGTATGTTTCATCTATCGCAATAACCCTAGCTTTTAATCCATCATTAGGAGAATAAGCTTTAGTTTTTCTAACAATAGAGTTATATTGTTCTACTAAAGTATCTAGTTTTATATCTCTTTTATAAATCTGACTTAATTTATATTGATCATAACTACTAGCCCCAGTTATAATTGCATTCATTACTAAATTAGCATCTTCTTCCGTAAAACTATTAATATTACTTACAACATAAAGATTCATAAAATAGTAGCCTAAAGCAACTATATTATTAAATATATAAGGGTCTGCAATAAACTTTTCTTTTCGTTCAATACCTTTAGTATCTAAATCACGAATTATTGAATAAACCCAGTTAATATTCTCTTGATATAACATTCTTGTTAATTGATCAAAGTTCATTCTAACCCTTCCTATCTTATAGATAAATTATAACATATAGAAGAAAAAATAAAAAGGTATTTCCTTTATAAAGAAAGAAAAAAGAAGCAGATTATGCTTCTACAAAACATTTATAATTAATCAAACAAAGACTTCGATAATTCTATAACTGGGCGAACACCATAGTAAAAGATGCTTCTTGCAGCCATACCACCAAAAGCGTAGTCTGTTCTTAAAACCCACACCTGATTTTCATAATTATCGCGAAGAGACATTGTCCAATATGATGTTGATGTAATATATGCTGGGGCCGATTTACACGTTAAATTACTTAAATCACAACCAACTTTATCTAACTCTTCTTTTGTTATTAATCTTGCTTCTATTATATTTTCATTTAATTCTTCTAACTTTGTTTTATAGGCATCGACATATCCTTTTATTTCACTTGTTTCATAGACATTACTGTCTTTTGAATCATATGCTATTACTCCTATCCACGGAAATGAGGCTGAGGAAACACGTGGAGCTCCAATAGCTCGCGGATCTTGAAAACCTGTTGGATTTTTTAATGGTGTTGTTGTGTAATGAGAATCCATCATATTTCCAACATACAGGTTATATTGACTTATGGTTTTTACATTATCTCCTTCTATATCATATATATAGAAGGATTCACTTCCTAATGTTATTAAATCTCCCTTTGATACTTCCCCACTATTATCATTATCTTCTGTTAATTTCCAACTTGTTCCTTTTACTCCCTCTTTTCCATCTATTAGCAATTTAGAAACTTCTATAACAGGACGAACACCATAATAGATGTTGTCACTGAAACTGCCGGTTTTAAAACTGCCGTAAGTGCCCATACACCACACAGTGTAGGTATTAGGGTTTGGAGACATTGACCAGTATGATGTTGATGTAATGTAGGATGGTGCTGATTTACATGTGTATTTGCTTGAATCACATCCAACATCATCTAACTCTTCTTTTGTTATTAATCTTGCTTCTATTATATTTCCATTTAATTCTTCTAACTTTGTTTTATATGAGTCTACATATCCTTTTATTTCACTTGTTTCATAGACACCACTATTATTTACTGAATATGCTACTGTTCCTGCAGTTGTAGATTGTAGCCCTGTTGTAGTATCCACATTATACTCACTTATAGCTTTTACATTATCTCCTCTTATATCATATACATAGAAGGATTCTGTATCTAATGTTATTAAATCATTCTTTGTTAAATCACCACTACAATCATTATCTAGATATTTCCATTCACCCTTAACATACTCATTAGGTATACACTCTATAGGTTGAGTAGTTGTTGTCGTTGTTGTTGTAGTAATTTTTGTCGTTGTTGTTCCTAACTCAGTTCTTTCTTTAGGTGTTGCAGTTAGTGTACATTTAATAGATATATCCATTGGTTCTATTACTGTCTTCTTTAGTTTTGCAGTAATTGAACCACTTTTTGTTTCTCCTGCTAATAGTTCCATACTCTCTGGTGTATAAGTTACACCAACATATTCATTTTCACCTTCTATGATGTTTTCACTTTCATCTACTATATTACATACAATATTCACATCAGCATCGTAGTTTCTACTTGTATTAGTTGCTTCATAATTTAAAGTCGACTCTTCATCAATTAGTGATAACACTTTTGTTTCATAACTTATTTCTGTTTTACTTTCACTTATTACATCATTTCTTTGTGTTCCATCTATGCTTGCACTTGTAAATATAATCTTAAAGTCATCACTGTTTTCTCCTATTGCTAGTAATCCATTTATTACTAACACTGATGAAACACTTGCAAAACCTATTGCTAATAAAACGATAAGTGTAAGTACGATATTTCTTTTTTTATTATCCATAACCATTCATTCCTCCTAAGTATATATTTCAATATTATTTTATCATTTAAGACAGTGTTTTACCATTCTATAAAGATTATATCTATCTATTTTATATCTATCTTTACATAAAAACATACTTATTGAATAAATATAAATATTTGTGATATAATTTTATTAGTGAGAGGCGTTACATTACAAGCTAATGCCTGCCACATGTGTTTTGGGCATCTTATTCAAATGAGTAAGATGCCGCTTTTTATTCTATTACTAAAATAAAAATAATAATAACTAAAATAAATATCAATAAAGACATTTGATTTTTTGTCATTATACCACCCTCTTTACTTCAAAACCCCCTGAATAACTTTAGCTTGTGGTTGAGTGGTAGGCATCTTCGCGTCTCTCAAGTTATGTATACTATCACACATTTTAACTTTAGTTTGTCACATTTTGTCGTAAGCTTTTAGACATAAAAAAATTAGAAGATGTTCTTCTAATTTTTTTCTATATAAATATTAACATCATGACCATTAATATCAACAACTTCTCCCTTAGGTGACTCAACATATTCAATAGCTAAAGTTTCATCTTTTATATAATCTTTAAAGTTTTCAAATGCTTCAAGTATATCAGCATCTCCATCATAATAAAGATTAATTCTATCTGCGATTTCATAGCCATTAGTTTTTCTAATATTTTGAACTTTTGATACAACTTCTCTTGCAAGTCCTTCAAGAATTAAATCGCGAGTTAATTCAGTATTTAATATAATAAATTTATTATTCTCCATACCAACATTAAATCCTTCTTTAGATTCAATTCTAACATCAACCATATCAGGAGTAATATCAAGTCTTCCTCCATCAAAGTCAATTGTAACTGTTTCTTCTTTTAAGATTAGTTCAATATCTTCATCATGTAAATCAAGTAAAGCCGACTGATAATCTTTCATCTTTGAACCAAACATAGATCCACATACTTTAAAGTTAGGTTTAATTGTAAAATTCATATACTTAGATAAATCGTCTACAAAAGTAACCTTTTTAACATTTAATTCTTCATTTATTAAACTTACTAAATCTCCTAAGATAGATTCATATTTACCATCAATTAAGCATTCACTTATTGGTTGACGTACCTTTATCTTAGTTTCTTCTCTAACATAACGTCCAGTAGAGATTAAATCTCTTACTAGATCCATCTTAACTTCAATTTCTTCATTAATTAATGATTCATCATATTTAGGGAAATCGGCTAAATGAACAGATTCCTCACCAGTTAGGTTTCTGTAGATTTCTTCTGTTGTATAAGGAATAATTGGAGCACACATCTTAGATAAACCAACTAATACTTCATATGTTGTTTTATAAACAGCTTTTTTAGAGTCGTCTAAAGTACTAGCCCAGAATCTTCCTCTATTACGTCTAATATACCAGTTAGATAAATCTTCTGATACAAATGCTGTAATATATCTAACCACTTCATTTAAATCATACTTTTCATAGGAATCTGTTACATTTTTAAGTAGCTTATTATATTTGCTTATTAACCACTTATCAATATCTTCTCTTTTTTCATATGGAACATCACATTCATCTATGTCAATTCCATCAATATTAGCATACATTTGGAAGAATGAATAAGTGTTTTTAAATGGATTAAAGAACTTAGAATGAACTTCTTTTACTCCATTATTATCATATTTCAAAGGTGTCCAAACAGGAGATGTATAGAACATATACCATCTAACATTATCAGCACCATATTCACATAAAGCTTCAGTTGGATCAACTATATTACCAGTTGATTTACTCATCTTTTTACCTTGACCATCTAAGACCATATCATTAACAACAACATTTTTAAAACTAGATTCTCCCGAAATAATTGTTGAAATAACCAAAAGTACATAGAACCATCCACGAGTTTGATCTAACCCTTCAGCAATAAAATCAGCTGGGAATTGAGATTCAAATAATTCTTTATTTTCAAATGGATAATGGAATTGTGCATAAGGCATCGATCCTGAATCAAACCAAACATCTAATACATCCAAAACACGTGTCATTTTGCCACTACACTTTGGACATTTTAAGTGTAAGTCATCTACATATGGGCGATGAAGTTCAATTGATTTTACATCAACGTCTTCTATAACCATAGATTGAAGTTCATCTAACGAACCAATTACATGAGTTTCCCCACAATCTTCACATATCCAGATAGGTAAAGGGCATCCCCAATAACGGTTTCTTGAAATTCCCCAGTCAATCATATTATCAAGCCAATTTGCGAATCTTTTAGTACCAACATAATCAGGGTACCAATTAATCTTTTTATTAGCTTCAATTATTTTATCTTTATATGCTGTAGTTTTAACATACCAAGCTGGTTTTGGATAACTAATTAATGGTGAATGACATCTCCAACAATGTGGATAATCATGTGTTATCTTAATTTTCTTAAATAGTTTATCATTATCTTTTAACCACTTAATAATTTCAATTTCTAAGTCAGCATCAGTTACTAATGTTCCCTTCCATGGGCCTTCTGTATAGCATCCATCTTCTCCAACAGGATTAACAAAAACTATTCCATTTTCAAGGCATACTCGATTATCATCAGCACCATATGCTGGAGCTATATGAACAATACCTGTACCATCTTCAGCTGTAACATATGCGTCAGCTATTACTTCATGACACTTTCCTTCAACTTTAACAAAAGGCATTAATTGTTCATACTTTATACCTACTAAATCAGTACCTTTGTAAGTTTCTAATACTTTGTATTCATCTCCTAAAACAGATGGAGCTAAACTTTCAGCTAAAATAAACTTAAATCCTTGACTTTCTGCTTTAATATAAGTTAAATCTGGATTTACACAAATAGCGACATTTGCCATTAAAGTCCAAGGAGTAGTTGTCCAAGCTAAAAAGTATTCATCTTTACCTACTACTTTTAAAGGAACAATTACTGTATTTACAGAAACACTTTCATATCCTTGAGAAACTTCATTTTGACTTAGTTCTGTTCCACATCTAGGACAGTACCATAAAACTTTATTACCATGGTAGATTAAGCCTTTTTTATCCATTTCTTTAATAATCCACCATTCAGATTCAATAAATTCATTTGAACAAGTTACATAAGGATGTTCACAATCAATAAATTGTCCCATCATATCTGTAACATTATTAATTTCATCTATATTAATAGCTGTTGCTTTATTACATTCCTTACAAAAGTTTTCTACACCAAACTTTTCAATATCTGCTTTTGTTTTAAAGCCAAGTTTTTTTTCAACATTAACCTCAATTGGTAAACCATGTGTATCAAGACCAATTTTTCTTTTTACACGATATCCTTGCATTGTTTTATACTTACAAAATGAATCTTTAATAGCTTTAGCTAAAACATGATGTATCCCTGGTTTAGCATTAGCATA
>CAZWST010000015.1:21370-30538 GCA_964636965.1 uncultured Muribaculaceae bacterium | reverse complement strand
ACATGCCTTTCACGCATGCATTCATGGGTTCAAATCCCGTACGGGTCACCATTTTATAAATTACACACATAACCGTGTGTTTTTTTATGTAAAAAAAAGATACTTTAGCAAAGTATCTTAAGAACAACTATTATGTTTATTTATATAAGTAAGTAAACTCATATTATATATTTCTTTACTATTCTTTATATTTTTAGTATCATGATCATATTCATAAAAGATAGTCTTATAAACATCTATATCTTTATTTTTACTACTACATATACTTTTTCCGTTTTTAATAAAGTTATTATCCATAATAGATGTATAATTCAAAGTAATACCATCATCATCAAACGTTATTGGCGCTTCATTATCTAAAATCATGTTCTTATATTTCTTAATTTCTCTTTCTTCCATATTTTTATAATTATAAATAAGCACTAGTGAATCATCCTTAGTAGTGTAAGATATAACAAGTAAAGTATTATCATAAATAGAAAAATAATTATAAACTGAAGTAACATCATTTATTACTTTATCATTAATAGTTAAAGTTTCGTTATCATATTTAATTTTTAAAGCGTCGATTTCATAAGAAAAATATTTAGGACTTTTTATACTATATGTTTTAAAAAATACTCCATAGTTATACAAATCTTCATCATCTATAACACTAGTTCCTTTGTCTAAAGCAAGTTCAGGAACATAATCAAGTAAACAAACAATAAGTCTAATACTAAGAACAAGTATAAGAATTGATAATAGTGTAACAATTACTTTCTTCATATATCCTCCTTAAATAAAAAATAATTGAGAATATCTCAATTACTTTCTTGCTATAGATACTAAACGATATCCATTATCACTCTGAATAAACTTATAAGTAACACTTAATAATCTATTTTGAATTTTATTTACATCAGTTTCATCCGTAATAGTCATCATACGATAGTTCATATTATTTGGATTATATATTCCACCATCTTTAACAACATATGCTTTAGTTTCTAAAACAATAGCACCATCTTCTTCAAATCCATTAACAATTATGTTACTAACAAATAAATCTTCACTTTCTTCACCAATTGCTATATAAGAATTATTGATACTTGAATATGCATAATTTAATCCATTTACTACAAAACTACTTTGTTCATATCCATCAGTTGTACCAAAAGCCTTATTATATGCAGAAGTTAAATCTTCTTCTTTAAGTGAATGTATTACACCATCTATTTGAATTTTAGATTTATCAACATAAGCATAAGAATAAACTAGTTTGTCTGCTATAGACATACTTGAAATCTCTACTCCATTTTTAACTAATTCTAAATTAGATATTTTAACATCATCCATTAAATGTCCATAAGTACGTATATAATATTCTGCATCTTTAACAACAGCTGTTGTCGTGGTAGGAGAAGTTGTTGTATTTTCAACAGCAGTAGTTTTTCTCGTATATGATTTATCTATAACTGTTAAATTATCTGTTTCATACAATCTAAATATTAAATAGAAAAAAGCTATCACAACTACTATTAAATAAATATATAATCTAAATATTTTAAAACTCTTAGCGCGACTTAATTTCTTTTGTTCTTTGGCAATGTCTTTTTTTATATCACCAATAATTTCACTTTTAATTTCTTCTTTAATCCCATTTTTATAGTCTTGATTAAATTCAGACTTAATATCATTTATAACAGTTTCTGTTACATTTTTCTTTACAGTTTTAGTTATATCTGCAATTGCTTGATCTGTTATTTCTTCTTGTTTCTTTCTTGGCATGACATACTACCTCCATAACCATTACAATTCAATTATATATTATATTGTAAATTTAAGCAATCAATTATTTACATGATGATGTACAGTTGGAGAATCACTAGACAATGACTTGAATGTATAACCATTGTTAAGTCCCCAAACTATAATATCTTCAATCGTATCAATTGTAGGTCTTTTTATATCATGCATTAAGACAACCGAATAATTTCTAGAACTAACTCCACTAATGACATTGTCATATATTTTTTTACTATTTGCACCAGCTGCATCTCCAGAATCAACATTCCAATCAAAATAAGTATATCCAGCTCCCTGCATTCTAGTTGCTATATAATTAACAACTCCCAAACTTTTTCCCTTACTAATAGTATTAGAGCCACCTCCTGGGAATCTAAATAACTTTGTTTTACTGCCAGTATATTCTTCAATTATCTTATTCATATCAGTAAAATCTTTATAATAATTTTCAAAACTTCTATATAAATTCCAATTATGAGTTTTAGTATGCAAAGCAACGGTATGTCCACTTTCACTTTCACGAGTAAGAAGTGGTAAATATCTACTAAATTGACTAGTTACAAAAAAAGTTACTTTAACATTATATTTATCTAAAATATTAAGTAATTCTTCTGTATACATTCCTGGACCGTCATCAAAAGTTAAATATATTACTTTATCTTCATCAAAACTTTTAACGTCATCAATCATTCCTTCATAAACAATTACTTTTCGCACTTGATAAGCATTACTACCTTGAACACGATAATTAATAGTATAAGTTCCTATCTTTGATGTATCTACTCCCCCATCAGTATCATATGGAATATCAAGTTCATCACCACATATATTAGTTACTTTAACACCTAAATCAACATATTCTGAATCCTTTAAAACATAAGTATAGAATGTCCCATTTAATTCCATAACATAATCATTAACATCACTTGCAATTGAAACAGTCTTAGTTGTTTCATTACCAGAAGAATCGCTTACACTTAAAGTAAATTCATTATCTCTTTCAATAACATTGACTTTATCCGTTAAAACCCCATCATAATTATCAATCGCATAATATCTTAAATTATTGCCACAGCTATTTTTTGAAACACTTGATGTAAGTATTACTAACTCAGGTGGTGTTCTATCAACTACTGAAACATTCCTAATTAAGTCATAATTCTTATTATCATAAATAACGTGATATTTAACCTTATATTCGCCTACAGCATTAACATCAACATTACTATCAACATTATAATCTATATCATCCATAGATAACTCTTTATCATTAACCGTTACCTTAACTCCCTCATCGACAAAAGCATCGCTTAAAGTTAGTACTTGGTTAACATCTCCAACCATATCCAGTTTAACTGGAGAATTTAAAGAAGAAAGACTCGAATCAATTCTCAGCAAATTAGAAATTAAAAAGAAATCTAGTATAACAACTAAAATCAAAAAGTGTGCATAATCATTTATTTTTATATTACCAATTTTCTTAAACAACTTCATAATTCTACCTCTAAAAACATTATAACACAAAATACACAATTTATTTACATAAATAACCAGTTTTTTTATTGACTGCAACAAATATTTATAGTAATATCAAACCATGGCCCGTTGGTGAAGTGGTTGAACACACATGCCTTTCACGCATGCATTCATGGGTTCAAATCCCGTACGGGTCACCATATAATAAAAAACCTCAATTTTTTTGAGGATAATATAAGCGACTTTTAATAAGTCGTTTTTAAATTGCATAAAAAAAGATATCTATTTAGATATCTTCGTTAAGTCAACTTTAAAATCTAGACTAATATCAGCATCTTTTGATCCTTTAGTTGTACTAGCTTTAATAACAAAATGTAAATCTTCCATATTAGCTATTACCTCTCTTGAGAAGAAATATTGTCTATTATAGTCTTCTGCAAAATTCCAGCCACCAAGTTCTTCTATAACTTCTGAAAGTTTTATTTTTTTATCTGATTCCTTACTACGTGTAGCAAACTCATAGACTTTATCATTCTTATCTTCTACATAATAACCTATTTGATAAGAATAAACTTCTTTATCTTTCATCTCTCCTGTATATAAAGGTGTTGATGAATAAAAATAATTCATATCATTATTAGTAAAATAATGAATATTTGGTATTTGTAAACCATCTTTATCTATCTCACCAACATAGATCTTCGATTTAGTATTCATTCGAGATATAAATAATAAAAGTACACAAATGATTGCAATTAAAGCAATAAATATTGGTGCAGGATTATTAAAGAAACTTTTTAATTTCTTTGAAATTATTTCCTTTTTATCTTTCTTAACTTCTTTTTTATTTTCTTTTTTCATAAAACCTCTCCTAATCTACTAAAGAACCCGCATCTATATTAACTAAGTCTACTACAAGTTCAGTACTTGTATCAATTATACCACCAGGGGAAACATTTGTCGATGATACATATCCATATCCATTAATAGTTAAAGGTATATTAAGAATATTAGCAAAAGCTGTTACTTCACTACTACTCCATCCCGTCATATCTGGCATTACTTGATTTTTACCATTAGTAAGTAAAAAAACTTTAGATTTTTGTGAAACCTTAGTATTCTTTTTTGGATACTGACTTATTACCGTATTTCCATCTCCAATAATAACTGGTGAAACTCCTAAATTCTTAAGTTTAGCTTCACTTGAAATAAGAGATGTATTTAAATAATTCCCAACTTTAACAATTTTGGTTTCATCTTTATCACTTGGTCTTTCATCTAAATTACGATACTTTGCAACGCTTTCTACTAACTTTTTAACAACATTACCAATATCTCTACCAGTACCTTTAAAGTCTTTTTGAGCAACATAGATAATATACTCAGGATTTTCTTTAGGGAATATTCCGGCAAACGATCTTATATTGTTATAACTACCTGTAACATATTTACCATTTTCGCCTACATAGTTAGCTGTTCCAGTTTTACCTATTAACCTAACAGCTGGAGTTGCATAAACTCTTCCTGTAGCAACAGTATCATCTGTATTAACTGTTTTATCCATAAGATCTATAATTTTATTAACTGTTGAGGTTGAAAATACTTTTTCAAGTTCTGTTCTCTTACCCTTATAAACAACTTCATTTGTATTAGGGTCTACTATCTTATCAATTACATAAGGTTTTAAAACAGTACCATCATTAGTTATTGTTGTAAGTGCTTGAATCATTTGGATTGGAGTTACAGTTATACCTTGTCCATAAGAAGCCGAAGCAACCTCAACTTCATATTCAAAGCTTAAGTCTCCAGACGCTTCATTTGCAAGTTCAATATCTGTTTTACGACCAAATCCCAATTTTTCATAATACTCAGTTAATTTTCTTTTTCCTAATCTTTGAGCAAGTTTTACTGCAGCAACATTAGATGAATAAGTAAATCCTCTATCAAAAGTAATGCTACCCCAACCATATCTGTTCCAATCTTTAATTGTATAGTCAGCTACATTAATAGTACCAGAGTTATAAAGTTCATCCCCATTGTATTTGCCATCTGGGTCTTCTATAGCTGACATAAATGAAAATATCTTCATAGTAGATCCGGGTTCATAAGTAAAACTAATAAGTGGATTTTTATATTCCGTAATATCAAGAGTATTTGGATTAAATGAAGGACTAGTAGAAGATCCAATTATAGCTCCAGTTTTAGCATCTGCAACCGTTAAAGTAATCCATTCTGGATTAAACTTTTTTAACTCTTCAACAGCATTATCTAAAAAAATCTGTACCTGTTTATCTAAAGTTAAATAAACATCATAGCCATCCAAAGCTTCCTTAGTATAAGTAATCTTATCTTCTCCAGCCATTTGATAACCATAAGCATCTTTTTGGAAAACTACGGAACCATCAGTACCTTTTAAATATCTATCACAATATCCTTCTATTCCAAGTTCTCCAACTGTATTAGGTCCATCATCTGTTTCATAAGTTTTAGCATACCCAATTATATAGGAAGCAAAGTTACCATTTTGGTAATAACGTTTACTAGTTTTAACAAAATCAATACCTGGAAGGTCTAAAGCTTCAATTTGTCTTTTAAGATTTTCCGTAAGTCCTTTTCCAACTCGACCAAACTCTGTTTGATAAAGTCCCGTTTGATTAAGTAAATCAAGTAAATACTTTTCTGTTGTCTCAATGCCATTATCATTTAAAACTTTCGCTAAAGCAGCTGCAGTAGCTTCCTTTTCAACAACATGTTTTGGAAATCTTTCATCAGTAGTTCGAGATTCATTTAAATAAGCAATCATTTTATAACTATTAACATTTTGAGCAAGTAATTCACCAGAATTATCAAAAATTTTACCACGCTCGGCATGTAATACACGTTTACCCATACTTCTATTACGAGCAAGTTCAGCTAAATTAGTTCCTTCAACTTCACTACTTAATGCAACATAAGAAAGTTTAGCAATAAAAACAGCAAATAAAATAACAACACCTAAAATAAATAAATAGTTTATTCTAATAGTGTTGTTAGTATATTTCATATTTAAAACCTTCTATCTTATTACTATAATGTTATCATTATTATAACTTAAACCATAGGCTTTTGCAATATCTTGAATATTTGATAGACTTGCTAGTTCGTCAACTTGCATTTGCATTCCAGCATTAACATTTTCTTGTTTTTCTATTTCTTTCTTTAATTTTTCAACTTCAATATTCGAACTAGATAGACTAGCATAAGAATAAACTATAGAAATTGGAGTTAATAAAGCAAATATTCCAATTACAAATAATATAAACTTTTCTCCTTTTCTAAATTTCACTTGTGACTTTGGTGCAGTTGTTTTTTTCATACTAATCAAACCCTTTCAATTATTCTTAATTTTGCACTTTTACTTCTACTATTTTCCAAACATTCTTTTTCATTCGGTAAAATAGGTTTTTTATTTATTAATTTTATTTTTGGTTTATACTCATCAGGAATTACTGGTAAACCACTTACTATCTTTTCTACTTCTGAATATTTTTTAAACGTCTGTTTAACAATTCTATCTTCTAAAGAATGAAATGTAATAACGCTTATTCTACCGCCTAACTTAAGCATATCAATTGCATCAGGTAGTACTCTTTCTAAAACCGTAAGTTCACGATTAACTTCAATTCTAATCGCTTGAAATATAACTCGTTCAGGATGTCTTGTAAGCGCATATTTAGTGGGGACGCTTTTCTTTATAACATCCACAAGCTCAAGCGTCGTTTCAATTGGTCTATTCTTAACTATATTTCTAGCAATATTTTTTGAATACTTTTCTTCAGCATACTTGTAAAATATTTTTGTTAAATCATCTTCCTTATATTCATTTACAACTTCATAAGCTGACAGCTTCTGTTCTTTATTCATTCTCATATCAAGTCTTGCATCTTTCTGAAATGAAAAGCCTCTGCTTGGATCATCTATTTGTGGGGAAGAAAATCCAAGATCAAGAATCAATCCGTCAATATTTGAAACTTGATATTCATTTAACTTTTCTTTCAAATCTTCAAAGTTAGAATGGATAAATGTCACCTTATTTTTATACTTATTAAGTCTTTTTTTGCTATATTCTATAGCGTCTATATCGTTGTCAAAAGCATATAGATGTCCGTCCTTAAGTTTCTTTAATATTTCTTCTGAATGTCCACCATATCCTAAAGTACCATCAACATAGATGCCATTTTCTTGTATATTTAATCCATCAATTGATTCATCTAATAAAACACTATAATGCATTGTAATCACCTGTTGTAAATAAATTTTCTGCTATTTCAGCAAATTCTTCGTTATTATCTTCCATGAATTTATCCCATGAATCTTTTGACCATATTTCAAGGCGATCGTTCGCGCCGATAATAACACATTCTTTTGTTATACCGGCGTATTCGATCAAGTGTGAGGTAATGCCAACTCGACCCGATTTATCGAGTTCAGCTTCGATAGCGCCAGATAATAGGAATCTAGTGAATTTACGAGCGTTCGCTTGCGTAAATGGTAAAGTCTTTAATTTGTCAGTTATTTTTGACCATTCAGTTTTTGAATAAACAAATAAGCAACCATCAAGTCCACGAGTTACGATGAATACCTCGCCTAGTTCACTTCTGAACTTACTTGGGATTACTAATCTGTTCTTCTCATCAATATTATGATGAAACTCACCCATTAGCATTGGAATTCCCCACTTTCTTCCACTTATCTCCACTGTCTATAATGAGTATACTACTCAGTCCCACCATTTTCAACATAAATTCGTAGACTTTTAATATATTTACACATATTTACAAACATAAAAAAAGAGTTAATTCATAACTCTTTTAAACATTCTTTCAAGTTCATATTTAGTAAATGTAATTATTGTTGGTCTACCATGCGGACAATTATACGGATTATCGCATAATACTAAATCATTAAGTAACTTCTCTGCTTGTTCAAGTGTTATTGCTTCATTTCCTTTAACACTCATCTTACAAGCCATCGTTGCAGCTATATGATCTTGAAATTTAACTCGATCAAATAAATGCTTTCCTTCAATAATGATATCAAATATTTTCCTTGTACTTTCCGTTTCAAGTCCCGATCTTAACCAAGTTGGATGTTCTTTTACAATGTAAGTATTAACTCCAAATTCTTCAACTTTAAACCCAAGACCTTCAAGAATATTCATATTTTCTTTAATACGCATGAATTCTGATGAGGATAATTCAATTGTTATCGGGATAAGTAATGAAGTTGTATAGATTTTATCAGACTCAAATGCATGTAAAACACGTTCATAGTTAATTCGTTCTTGAGCTGCATGTTGATCAATTAAATACATACCTTCATCATTCTGTGCGATAATATATGTTCCAAATACAATACCAGCTGGATACAGTTCTAACTTTTTAATAATTTCATTTTCACATACATTTTTGTCACTAGAAATATTTACTTCTTTTAAAGCATCATCAAAAGACTCTTTAAAATCAAGTGTTTGCTCTTTAGTTTCTGAAAAAGTTATTTCATCATAACTAGTTTCTTCTTCATGCACTAAAGGCATAGAAATTTCATTATAGTAATTTTCAGGAGTCTTAACTTCTATTTTAGGAATAAGTAAAGATTTCTTTAAAGCAGATGAAATACTTTCTGTTAAAGTTTTCTTTAATACATCTATTTTTGAAAATTTAATATCCTGTTTAGTTGGATGAATATTAACATCTATTAAAGTAGGATCAGTTTCAATTTTTAAGACAACAACTGGATACTTTATATCTGGTTTAAAAGTAAAATAGCCATCATTAATAGCTTTGTTAATTTCAGCATTCCTTACACACCTACCATTAACAATAGTTGTCATATGATTTCTATTGCTTTTTAAAATAGCTGGTT
>CAZWST010000015.1:0-21360 GCA_964636965.1 uncultured Muribaculaceae bacterium | reverse complement strand
TTACAAATATATCCATAAACGTCATAATCATCAGTACTAGCATTAATTTCAATCATATTAGAACTAACTGAATAACCATATATCTCATGAATAGTTTTTAAAAGATCTCCTGATCCACTTGTAAAAACAATCCTCTTATCATTATTGGTTAATGAAAAAGACACATCAGGATGAGATAAAGCAAGACGTTCAATAAATGATGTAACATTAGCAAGTTCTGTTGCATCGCTTTTTAAATACTTAAGCCTTGCTGGAGTATTATAGAATAAATCACTAACTTCTATAATTGTCCCTTTTCTTGCGCTGGTAGGTTCATCTACCTTTTTTTCACCACCATGTATCACAATATGTGTTCCAGCCCCACCTTGGCTAGTCTTTAAATCAACTTTAGAAACAGATGCAATTGAAGGAATTGCCTCTCCTCTAAACCCTAAGGTATTAATAAAAAATAAATCATCTTCTTTTTTTATTTTTGATGTTGCGTGTCTTAAAAAACACATAGTTGCATCATCATGATCCATGCCAATACCATCATCAGTTATTTTTACTGATTTAGTTCCTGAATCAACTAAATCAACATTTATACACTTGCTCTTAGCATCGATTGAATTTTCAACTAATTCTTTAACAACCGAAGAAATACGTTCAACAACTTCTCCAGCAGCAATCTTATTAGCAAGTCCTTCACTCATTACTTGAATATTACTCATTTGCTTCCCCCAAATCCACAGTTGTATTTTTAAACATACTTGGTCTTAATTCTATGAAAGATGAATCAATATTAGTTGTTACATTACATTTTTTCTTTACTGTAACGAAACCTATTCCATAAATCACAATATCAATATAATCATCTTTTATATCAATTGAATTAACTAAGTTTGGTGCTGCTTTAAAGTATTTCTTGATAGCTTTTTTACTATCTTGGTTAGTATAGAAAGTTATTGGAGTCGAAGTATCAAATTTCAAAAAATACGTATTATCAAGCAAAGATACTGTCTCACATTCTTTCATATTCATACTATAAGCAACAATATTTTTTCCACTAAAATCATGATTAAGCGAATGATTTAAAATCACACCAGGGGAGTCTATTAAAGTTAAATTACCATTTATTTTAACTCTTATAAAATCAACAGTTGTATTAGCTTTATTATTTACAGTAGTTTTTGCCGAAGTTGATTTTAGAGTACTTATTAAATCATTAATAAGTGTTGATTTACCCGAATTAGATATACCAACTATATAAGCTTCTTTTATTCCTTCATTTTCTAAATAAGTCAAAATACTTTTAGCACCATGCGATATAGTTCCACCTTTTAATTTAATCGTATCACTTATATCATAATGATTCTTTAAAAAAAGTCTAACTTTTTCACGATTAATATGTCTTGGTATAAGCTCACATTTATTAACAACAAGCATTTTTTCTTTTTTTATAGATTTAAATATTTTAATAACTTCATCACTTATATTTAAAAAATCTACTAAGAATATTACAAATTTATTATCTTTATTAATCTTATTAACAATCTCTTTAGCTTCCTTAGGTGTATTAGTTTTAGTAGTCTCTCCATAATGAATCATACGAAAACAACGCATGCAATAAACTGAATCATTCATTTTGTTTTCAGGAATATAACCGGGATTATCTTTAGAATGACTTTGTAATTTTACTCCACATCCATAACATATTTTATTCATAATATCTTCCCCTTTTAAAATAATCTTTCTTAGTTAATTTATTAATAACAGCATTCTCTACTTTTCTATTAAATCTTGCAATCGCGAATTCATCAGCACTTATTGGATTAACAAGTATCGAAGTAAAATGCATTCTATTAGCACCTAATATATCAAAAAATAACTGATCTCCAATTGCTGCTACTTCATGTGTAGAATAATGAAAAATATTTAAAATTTTCTTATATTTTCTCTTTAATGGTTTAAATGCAAGATAACTAGAATCAACACATAAAAGTTCTTTAAATGGTATAACATTCTTTTTTAGCCCATTACTCATAAGAATTATTTTAAAATCCATTTCTTTTAAATCTTCAAATAAATCTTTAACCTTTCTCGAAGGAGCTAAAGTACTTTCTGATTCTAAAGTATTAGATATATCAAATATAAGGCATTTAATACCACTTTTTTTTAAAGCTTTATAATTGATATCATATATACTTTTAAAATATTTGTCTGGAATAAATTTATCAAACATAAATACCATCCTCTTCTTATTTATTCTAACATAAAAATAAAAAAAAGAGAATTAGTTCTCTTTAATTATCTCAAGTCAAGTAACTTACATAAGTTTGAATTATTAACACACGTACACTTTTGATTACGATCACAATGTTTTTTCACATATTGCTTCACAAGTTTTAGCGGCTTATTCACTATTTTCATCATTAGTTGCTGGAGCAGTTAAATCACATGTACCATTAGCATTCCATACATCAGCGATTTGCATAACTTGGTCAACCAACACTGGTAAAAAGAATAAAAGCACTGTATAAATCATTCTTTTACCAAACTTTTGAGCAATTTTCTTCATTTCAGGTTCAGCATCGCCCTTAGCTACAGTCTTTACAACATCAAAAGTTGAATAAGCAATACATAATATTGGTGCAGCTATTTGAAATATTTTTAAAATTCCATATAAATCCTTAGTAACATCTTCTCCTAAAGGACATGATGCATATACGTCTGGTATTAAAATAATTGAAAAACATAATATAACACCTAGATAAAAAATAAAGTTTTTTGTTTTCATAAAAATCCCACCTACAAAAATTATAAACTATAAAATGTGAGCATTCAAGCACGTTTTACATGTATATCTTGAATTAATGTAAAATGTTACTCTTTTTCCTATAAAATCTATTTACAAGTAAATTTATTATGTAATAGCTTATTTTAAAGAATAATGTCTTAAAATGTCTAATAAAATTTATTAGGTGATTTAATGTTATTTTTTATTCATTTAGTTAATTTGCTCTCCTTTTTTATGGGATCTTACTCAATAAATGTATTTCCTAACCCTTTATCTAAGGAAGAAGAAGCTAAACTATTAAAAGAGATGCAAGAAGGAAATAAAGAAGCACGTTCTAAGTTAATTGAGCATAACTTAAGACTTGTTGCTCATATCGTAAAAAAATTTGATTGTATAGAAAAAATGAATGATGATCTTATCAGTATTGGCACAATTGGTTTAATAAAAGGAATTGACTCATTCAAAGTTGATAAGAATAATAAACTTACCACTTATGTTGCCAGATGTATTGAAAATGCTATACTAACGTTTCGGAAACATAGTTTTCCATTTTTTTATTAGTTCATTTAATTCATCACTTTCTAATTTTAAATCATCAAACATTAATGCAATTAATTTTGCATGCACTAAAAAAAGAGTTTCTTCATTAGGCGAATTTAATTCATTAATTATCATATAACCTCCTTTATAAGAATTTATGACATAAAAAAAGATAATATCTCTATTATCTTGCAGAAGTTAAAGTAAGCGCCTTACTTTCTTCTATAATATCATTGTCAGTATCTTCTGTATTAGTTCTATCTAAACTAACAGCTAAATTATGACACTTATTACCATTCTCGGCTATTTGAATCTTTACTTCTCCACTAGTCGTTTTATCGCTAGTCCATGAAGCCTTAAATTCAACATAATCATTATTTCTAACTCCTCTATATAAGCAGTCATATAAAGCATTATAAATATTTTCATTCATTTCATAATCGCTACCATACTTCGATATCTCACGTAATACATCCTCCCAAACAACAAATTGTCCTGGTGCAGATAATACGGAAATTAGATCATCAGGATAACGAGGATCCTCTAAACGATTAATGATAACAGAAACTACAACTAAAGCATCTTGATAAGAACCATTACATTCATGCTTAACAACATAATATAAAGCTTTTATTTCATCTTCACTGAATTCATAAGTAGTATTATTAAAAGTTAAATGAAATCCTGCTGTAATTATATCACTTGGAACTTCTGAAGAAACTGTCATATTAGTTTCATATTCACTGCTATCTTCACTTAAAGTCATAATATCACTTGTAAGAGTTGTACCAGTGCTTACTGGAGTTTCTAGAACTGTTAAATCCTCATTTAAAGGATAAACATTATCAAATGTTTGAACACCTTCATTTTCATAATCAACTTTGTCAGTTTGAACTACTGCAACTATTTCACTAGCGTTTTCTTCTACTCTTTCATCAAGTGGAATATCTTGTGAATTTAAAACATTGCTACATGTAGATACATATCTATCAGTGTCCGATGAAGGAGCAGAATCATTAACTTCCTTTAACATAATATTATTATTTAATCTATTTATAGATGTAGTAAAATTAATAGAATTAAAATCAAAATCATTTAAAATGTCATTTAATTCTTTTTCACTAAGAGATGTCTCTTTTTGACTACCAACACTTACATTATTGCTTTTTAAAGAAGAACCAAATGAATTAATAATAGCAGCAGATGAAGCTATAAAACTTAATGATAAAGAAGCAGCAACAAAACTTTTTCTTAAAGCTAAATTAACTTTATTACCATCTTTTTTGAAAAAAATATTCTTAACATATTTTTTTATATTAGATATTTTCTTATTAAATTTAGTTCTAAATGAGCTTTTCTTATTTTCTTTAAGAAGTGCACGACGAGTTTCTCGATATAATTTATAACAATTTGTTAAAGCATCACGATTAGATTCATCAACACAAACATCATCATGTATACTTACCATAGTTGGTTTACTAACACGATCAGCCATTATTAAAGCAGCTAGTGAAGAATAATATTTACACTTTTCTTCATTACTTAAATTCTTAACTTCTTCTTCACAAACACGATATTGAACATCAGTTTTTTCATTTAAAATAGTCATAATTGAATTTTCTAATTTATCAATATCTAAGCAAGTATTGTATATATTGGAATACTTAGTAAATACTTTTTCTGAAACCATTACTTTTTTATTGCCCTTATTAAAAATTCTCTTTTTACCAGATACTCCTTCTAGTAAGTAAAGTTCTTTAGAGTATTCTTCTTTAAGTTCTTTTAATAAAGGAATAAAATCAAGTAATTTTTGATTTAATGAAGTTAGTTCTTCAGTAATTAAAGTATTCTTCTTAAGAACAGCTTTTACATCACTTAAACATTCTTTAGAAAGATATGACATCATTGAAAATAAATTAGATAAATCAAGTCCATTAATTAAATCAATCTTTTCTTGTTCTCTTAGATTTAAAAGTTCATATCTTCTTAGAATTAACTTTTCTATACTTAGTTTAGCATTCTCGTATTTCTTTTTCATTTATGCTCATCCCCTTCTGTTTTAATATAAGAAAACAACACACTTATTCAAAATACCATAATTAAAATAATATGTCAACCTAGTTGACATATTTCTTGGGTATTTAAACACATTTTTTACCAGTATTTACAATATATAATAAAGAGGTGTTTTATGGATACTAGAAAATATGCCATTTATTCAAGAAAATCAAAATTTACTGGATCTGGCGAAAGCACAAAAAATCAAATAAACTTGTGTATTAACACTTTAAAGATGCGCATTTCCGATATAAAAGATGAAGATATATTAATATATGAAGATGAAGGATATTCAGGTTATAACATCAATCGGCCAAAGTTTAAGGAACTAATAAATGATATTAAAGCTAATAAAATAAAGCTATTAATATTTTATAAATTAGACCGAATAAGTAGAAATGTTAAAGACTTTGCTAAATTAATGAATATATTTGATACTTATAATCTAACATTCATCTCAGCAACAGAAAACATTGAAACAGTTACACCAAGTGGAAAAGCCATGACTTACATGATATCAGTATTTGCTGAACTTGAAAGAAATACAATTGCTGAACGTATAAAAGATAATATGCTTAATATGGCCAAATCAGGAGTTTGGTTAGGTGGATGCACACCTACGGGATATAAAAGCATGCCATGTATAATAACAAGAAGTGACGGAAAGAAAATTAAATACTATAAATTAATTCAAGACGACTATATAGATAACATCAAATTAATATTTAATAAGTATCTTGACTACAAATCGTTAACTAAATTAGAAACCTACTTAATGAATAATAATATCTATTCCAAAAAAGGAACATATTACACAAGATTTAGTTTAAAAAACATCTTAACCAACCCTGTATATGTAATAGCTGATAAAAAAATACTTTTATATTATAAATCTTTAGGTGCAAAAGTATATGAAGACACTTCACTAATTAATTCTAAAAATGGCTTAATGGTTTATAACAAAACAAAAAATATTAATCATAAAGTAATAAAGAAAAGGAATTATGAAGAATGGATTGTCGCCATTGGAGAACACCCTGGAATTATAAAAAGTGAAACATTTTTAAAAATAAATGATATATTAAGTTCAAATAAATCTCTTCGCCTAAGAAAAATAATCACCTCTACTGCCCTTTTATCAGGCCTTATTAAATGTCCCATATGTAATACTTCCATGCGTCCAAAAGTAAGAAGTAATAAACATAATGGCATAATTTATGACTATATCTGTGAAAAGAAAGAAAAAAGTAAAAGAAATCTCTGTAATTCTAAAAACATAAATGGTACGACACTTGATGAAATAATTATAAACCATATACTAAATATAAATATAGACACAAACACTTTTATAAAATATTTAAACAAACTAAAAAATAATTTAAAAGTTCAAAAAAGAAGTTCACTAGAGCAAGAGATAGATAAAAATGAACGAATCATCAAAGATTTAATTAAAAAAATAAAATACTTAGATATAAATATAATTCCCAAAATAAATCAAGAAATACTTACACTAGAAAATATAAATAATAAATTAAAATCTGAACTAGAAAAAGAAAGAAACGATAATAAAGTAAGTCCAGAATACATTATCAATAATTATAAATCATATATAAATAAATTAGATAATAAAGAAAAAAAATATTATATTGACTTACTCATAAAAAAGGTATGTGTAAAAGGCTCTACCATTGAAATAACTTATGTTTAAAGTTTCCTAAATGTTAATATTGCAAATGAAATATTGATGTACTTCAGAAGTAATAAGAAAAATAATAACAATGTTTCTTTAAATGATTCAATTGGTTATGATAAAGATGGTAATGAAATAAACTTAATAGATGTTATTAAAGCCAATAATAAAGAATTATCTGAACTTATTCACAATAAGGATAATATCACAAAATTAAATAAATATTTATCCGTCTTAAATAAAAGAGAAAAAGAAATAATAATAAAAAGATATGGTTTATTTGAAAGTGATGAATATACCCAAAAAGAAATATCTTCTCTTTTAGGCATATCAAGATCTTATGTTTCTAGAATAGAAAAAAGAGCTATAACTAAGCTCTATCGTGAATTTAAAAAAGATGGTGGAGAATTTTAATCCTCATCAAGAGGCTTAAAAAATTCTCTAATATCACAATTTAGTACTTTAGAAAATCTCCAAAGAGTACCTAAAGAAAATGTTTGAGTATATTTACTACTCTCTATATTCATAATAAAACCAATCGAATAAGTAGACTCTTCAGCTAATCTCTCTTGTGTATAACCTTTGGATTTTCTAATTCTTTTCAAGTTTTGACCTATTAAATAATAAACATATATTTCATCTTCTTTATTCATAAGTCTTCACCTCTACTAAGTTAATTATTCCATAAAAACAGGAAATTATACCTCAGTCATTAGGTGATATAAAAAACAAAGATTTGAATCTTTGTTTTTTTATATTAATCATTTCTTTTTATAATATTCTTTAAATAAATAAAATCTACTTACTAAATATGTTCCAATTAAAGAACCACTAGAATCTAATAGAATATCATTAATATTTCCACTACGACCACTAATGAATGTTTGGTGATATTCATCTGTAGCAGCAACTATTATACAAAATAATGAAGTATATATTAGAGTTCTTTTATTAACACCAAAAGTAACTAAACAGTTTAGTACAATAACTCCTAGTATAAAATACTCAGTAAAGTGAGCTAGCTTTCTTACTGGAAAAGAATACTTTTCTACTATCTCGTTCATTTCATCGCTATCACTTTCTATATCACTTAGAAGACTAACAACTGTCTTAATAAGTTTTTCACTCATACCGCTTGATTCAGCTCCATTATCGCTAGAAAAATTAAAAATTAAGATAAGCCAAACAACAAGCAAAAATACTGAAGCAACTTTTCTCATTATACATCTATCCTTTTATCTAAAAATTCATTAGAAGTGTTAATAAATTCTTTAATAAACTTCATATTTAAATTAATATCACTATCTATAATCGTATTAAAGTCATGCTGAACAAGTATTTCTTTAAATACTTGTTCATTAGTAATAAATCTTTCCCAACAATTTATATTAGAATACTTATTAGTGATAATACGATAAAAACTCAAATTAAAATCTTTAATTGAATCAAATTCATCTTGAATAAAATACTTACTTATAATTCTTTTTTTATTAATTAATTCTATAAATGTATTAGATATATAACCAATTTTAGAAAAATGTGAATTTAATTCTTCAAAAATATCAACCATATCAAACATTATAGTTGCAAGTTTATCAAAATATTTATAGTTAACAATAAAATTAACTGAAGCTCGACTAACTTGCAATTTAAAGTTTGGATTTTTACCAAATATTATTAATGGAGCCATATTTTTACCATCATCAGGAAGTAAAACCGGATCATCTAATTCTTTATACCTAGATAAAATCTCATGTGATGCGTCTACTAAGCTAAAGTTAATATCCTCTCTAAAAAACAATATAATTTCTCTAGTATCTTTCATAATCTCTCCTTATATTCCATAATAATTAGTTAACAAGATTGATTTATTCTTTTGAATATTATAATTGACTTTAGTTAATATAGCCTCTTTAGAAAGTAAGCAATCTTTTGAAGCTATATAAGAACCATCTGAAAACCAAACAAAGTTATCATGAGTATTTGAAAAAACATCAGTGCCTAAATAACTATTTGGATCATATTTAATATCTAACATATTTAGTAAGGTTGGCAATATATCAGCAGTATCTAATATAGTATCAACACTTTTATGTTCAAGACCTTTTGACCATATAACAAAAGGAGTATTTTGTAAAAATTTACGATCATTTATAACATCTTTCTTTAAAGCAACATAAGAAGGATCTGAGTAGCCATATACATAGTGATCACTTACAAGCACTAAAACAACATCATCAATTTTTTTATCTTCTTCTAAACGCTTAAGCAAAATACTTAAAAATCTATCTGTGTCACTTGCAAGTGTACGATATATATATTCCTCTTGACTATATTTATTTTTATCTAAATAATGTGGGATAGACTTATAAACTTTATTGCCTTCAGTATACTCAAGATGTGCTGAATAAGTTGTCATAAAACTTAAGAACTTTTCATCATTTATAAACAAATTATGTAACTCATCATTCTTTATAAATTCCGAATCAGAAAAATAATTAACATCTCGAGAAAGTAATCCTTTATCTTGCATATCTAAAGAAGAATAATGATTATCATAACCTAACCATTTATGAAATTTTTCTCTGTTATAAAATGAACCAGAATTAGCATGAAAAGAATTAACTTTATATCCATTATTTCTTAAAGTATTTGCTAAACTATAATTATAATCTACATCATCTATATCATAAATAGTTTTTTTATTTGATATAGCATACATACCTGTATTTAAAGCAAACTCAGTATTAATAGTTTGCCCTCCATTAAAGAATGGAGAATACCTATTAGTAAAATTAAGCCCCGTATCCATTAAATACCTTAACGTTGGCATAGTACTATTATCAATAATCCAAGAATCAATACTTTCCATCATTACAAATATAACACTTTTATCTTTAAATATACCTGTATAATCATTTTCAGTATAAGTAGTTCCATAAATACTATTATAGTTATCAACATTTGCTCTAAGCACCACTTTATCTTCTGTTACCAAATTATAAAAATATTTATAAATCATTCTTACATTATATTCATAAAAACCAGTTACAAACATAGATGAATTGGGATTAGTAAAATTATTATAGATATTCTTTGTATTATAATTTTCTTGCCAATTATTAGAATCAACATCATGCCCTAACATAATAAATGAAAAACTTCTTGATAAAATTATAAGTAAAATAAATACTCCTATTACATATTTACTAGGTTTAGTTTTTTTTGTTTTAAAATCCCATTTTTTATCTAAATAATTAAGTAGACCTAGAATAATAATATTTATAAGTATTGTAATAACCATTAAAGGATATAAATTTAAGAATATATTAAATATATATTGAAATCCTTCTCCAGCTAAGAATAAATCAGATACCATTAAAAATTTTCCTAATTGTTGAGCATAGCAAACTTGAGAAAATAATAATATATTTAATAAAGCAGCTACAATGGTAAATACTTTAATTCTTTTTTTTGTTGGAACAAGATAAATACAAAGCAAAATAAATAATATCCATGAGACAGAAAAACCAATAAAAAGAGTCCTGCATCTAAAATTATTAAATTCAAATAAAGATATATCAAATAAGCTTCTTGTATAAACATCTGTACAAAGACAAATTGCAAATAAAGATATAAACATGACGATAAAACAAATTGTAGTTTTATTAATTATTTTCTTCATATTAATCACATATTAATTATAACATAAACTAGAAAAAAAACATAACAATTAAGTTATGTTAGTCAACTACTCTAATAGATTCAATTACAGGTTGTTCATTTTTGTTAATTGTTCCATTATTATCAGTTGGTTTAGCCGTTTCAGCAATTTTATCAACTACTTCCATTCCACTTGTAACATGTCCAAAGGCTGCATAATCACCATCTAAGAATTTAGAATCTTTATGAACAATGAAAAATTGACTGCTAGCAGAGTTTTTATCATTACTACGAGCCATTGAAATAACTCCTCTTTCATGGCTTATCGAGTTTTCTACCCCATTAGATGAAAATTCCCCTTTAATTTTTGTTGCACTTCCACCAGTTCCATTACCAGCTGGATCTCCACCTTGAATCATAAAATTATTCATTATACGATGAAAAGTTAATCCATCATAGAAATTTTTATTAACTAAATAAATAAAATTAGTTACTGTAATAGGCGCAATATCTGCATCTAATTCTAAATAAATATTACCATAGTCACGTACACTTATAACTACATTATGTTTTCCCTTCATTAATTCCACCTCATCGATTTTTTCTTTTTCTTTATTAGAAAGTATACAAGAGATAATTATAACAAGTATAACAACTCCTGCCACAATAAAGCCCATATTATCTTTCATATAATCACCTTAAACATTATAGATAAAAATTAACCCTATGTCAAATTAAATTCTTCAAGTATCTTTTTTGCTGCTTTCTTTCCAGCTTCATAAGCAAGTATGACCGTTGCAGAACCCGTAACAGCATCTCCTCCAGCATACACTTTATCAAGATTTGTCTTTGTATCTATTGTTTCAATTAAACTATTTTCATTCACTTTTAAGTTTGCATCTTTTCTTACAAGTGTATTTGGCAAAGTCCCAAGTGCCATAACAACCATATCACAAGGAATGTCATAACTACTATTACTTATTTCTCTAACGCTTTTTCGTGTATCTCCTGTATCAATTAATTCCATATCAACTACTCTTATACCAGTAACATTAAATTTATCATCAACAAGTATTTCTTTTGGATTAGTTAAATATTTAAAAGTAATACCTTCTTCCATAGCATGAAAGAGTTCTTCTTTTCTTGCAGGAGCTTCTTCACTTGTTCTTCTATATACTATAGAAACACTTGATCCAAATCTCCTTAAAGATCTTGCTGCGTCCATTGCAACATTTCCACATCCTACAACAATAACATTTTCTCCCTTAATTATTGGCGTATTAGCATTCTCACTTTTAGCGTTCATTAAGTTTATTCTTGTAAGTATTTCATTAGCAGAAAATACACCACTTGCACATTCATTAGGTATTCCCATAAACTTTGGAAGTCCAGCACCAGTAGCTATATAAAGAGCATCATATTTACTCCTTAATTCATCAATGGAAAGAGATTTTCCGATCGGAGCATCAAAGATAAATCTAACACCCATATCTGTTAAAGACGAAATTTCTTTATCAACTACTTTTTTAGGAAGTCTAAACTCAGGAATACCATAAGTCAACACTCCTCCAGCCTTATGTAAAGATTCATATATTGTAACACTGCATCCTTCACTTTGAAGAATTGATGCACAAGCAAGTCCTGATGGACCTGAGCCAACTATTGCTACTCTTTTGCCATTACTTTCCTTTTTCTTAAGTTTTCTTAAATTATTTTTCATAGCTTCATCAGCTACATATCTTTCAAGGGAACCAATTGAAATTGCATCTCCCTTTAAACCTTTAATACACATACTTTCACATTGTTTTTCTTGAGGACATACTCTTCCACAGATTCCAGGAAACAAATTATTCTCTTCAATTATCTCATAAGCCAAAACTAAATCATCATTTTTTATTGCTTCAATAAATTTAGGAATCTCTATTCCAATTGGGCATCCTTTAACACACCTAGGATTTTTACAATTTAAACATCTACTTGCTTCTAATCTTGCTTCATCTTTATTATATCCCAAATTAACTTCATCAAAATTATTGATTCGCTTATTTTTATCTAAAGTACGCATTTTTACTTTATTCATTATTACACTCTCCACATCCACCATGATGTTTTTTTCCTTCTAATGCTTCTAAGTACTTTCTTCCTTCAAAATTTTTATATAATTTCATTCTATTAATTGCTAAATCAAAGTCTACTTTATGACCATCAAACTCTGGTCCATCAACACAAGCAAATTTAACTTCACCATCAACAATTAATCTACAAGACCCACACATACCAGTACCATCCACCATAATTGGATTCATACTAACTATAGTTTTAAGATTATATTCCTTTGTTTTTAAAGATACATACTTCATCATTACAACTGGACCAATAGCAAGGCAAATATCATACTTGCTTAAATCACTCATGGCATCAACTACATTACCTTTTAATCCTTTACTTCCATCATCTGTAACAATTATTGGCATCTCTACATATTTTTTTATTTCATCTTCTAAAATAAGTGCATCTTTATTTTTAGCACCATATATTAAATCACATTTAACTCCTCGTGATGCCATATAAGATAAAGTTGCAAGAATTGGAGCAATGCCTATACCACCAGCAACAAATAAAACACGTTTATCCCTAAATTCTGAGACTCTTGTTGCAAGTATACTTGCTTCTCCTAGTGGCCCAACAATAGAATAAATCTGATCACACATCATAGAAAGTTCAAGAGTTGATGCTCCAACAACTTGATAAATCATACTTACAATGCCTGCATCCTTATCACTCTTATAAATAGTTAAAGGAACTTTTTCTGAAGTTTCTTTACTCATTACAATTACAAACTGCCCAGGAAGGGCTTTTTTAGTAATTAAAGGAGCTTCTATCTCAAGTAAATAAATACCATCCTTTATCATATCATTTTTTATCAGTTTATACATAAGTATCACCTGTTGATATTATAGCATTTAAAAAAAAATAAAAAAAGCCTTATCAAAGACAAGGCTTAAGATAATATTACTTACTTTCTTTTATGATATATTTATCAAATATAGCAAGTATTGGAGGTAATATAAATAGTATTAGTAATGCAGAACAAAGACATCCTTTTGACAAAGTCATACAAATCTTAGCTGCTATAAGAGATGCAAAATTACCGACAATTAAAGTTACTATAACTAATATAGAAGAAGAACAAAGAATAGTATGTATCGATTTATTATAAGCATCAATTAAAGAAGTTTTAATATCTTTTTTCGTTTTACGCATCTCGATATAATATGTCGTATAAACAATTGCATAATCTATTGTTGCACCCATTAAAATACTTTGAACAATCAAAAGAGAAATAAAATATACATCTGTTCCAGTAAGCGATAGAATACTCATAGTTATATAAACAGCACATTGTATTATTAAGACAAGTATAAATGGAATTATTAACGATTTAAAAGTAAACGCTACAACTGTAAATATTGCTATCATAGTAAGAACAGTAATAAAGTTAAGTTCACCATTAAAACTCTTACTCATTTCATAAGCCATTGGAGAATCTCCTATTACATAAATTGAATCACTATCTACCTCATCTTTTATTGACTTAATAAAATCGAATGTTTCACTTCCTTCAAAATTATATTTAGTATTTATTATTACTCTTGAATACTTATCACTTACAAGCAAATCTTTAGCATCTTTCATTTTAGAGTCAGCATTCTTTATTTTATCCTTTAAATCATTATCTAAAAAATCTTTAAACATCTTATCACTTAAAACATCATGATTTAAGTAATCTACTAATGTTTCTAAAGATAACGTTTTATTCTCATCAAACTTATTAATTGAACCATTATATATATATACTAATTTTACTAAATCTTCATCTAAAGGAGAAAGCTTTGATAGCATTAAATATATTTTAGAGGCACTAAATTTTTCATTCTTCAAAGAAGAATTCATTATAGTGTTAATTGTTTTTAATTTATCTATCGTGTCTTTATCAAAATACTTTTTATAATTACTATCATTTACTACATCATTTAAGATAAAATTAGTTAAATCTTTTAAACTCATTTTAAAGTTTTCATTTCTACTATTATAAAGAGAATATATAAGATTTGTATCACTTTCATTTATATTTAACATTTTACTTATTTCTTTTGAACTATATTTAGTCTTATTATTAATAGAGTCCATTATAGAATTAAGTAACTTCAAAGTATTTAAATTATCTTTACTAACTTTACCTTCTAACATGTTTTGATTATTTAAAATAACACTTACAAAAACTTTAGGAGATAATTTAAATTCATAGTTATTATTTAACCCTATTAAAGCGTATAACTTAAAAGTAGTATTTTTATCAATACCTAATATATTAGATATTTCTGTTGCACTAAATCTAGTATTATTATTGCTTGCATCAATTACATAACTTAATAGTTTTAAATTATTTAAATCACTTGCACTGATATAGGTACTAAAATTAGTTATAACAAATTTAATAAATTCATTTGGTGTAAATTTATAATAATCAGGTAATTTTGAAGATACATATACTAAATCTACAAGATCTTTATTTATTGAATTAAATACTTGTTTTAATCCGCTTCTATCTAACTTAGTATTATTAATATTATTTTCATTAAGAATAAATACACTTATTTTATTAAATAAACTTAAATCAATTCCATTTAAATAATTAGTATTTTTTGATATATAGGTAATTCCTGTATATAATTCACTTAAACTTAAACTTATATTATTATCTTTGTTCATATAATATAAAGTCATTATACTCTTTACATCACTTTCACTTAAACCAAACATTTTAGCTAAAGATGATGCATTATAAGGAGTATTAATTACGTTCCCACTAGTAAAAGGTGTTACACGACTTAGCATATTCTTTTGATTTTCACTTAACATACTACTATATTTTTTATTAGTTAAAACATCATTATTTAAGAAATTTATAAGCTCATCTATGCCCATTTTATTTGAAATATTCTTTGCATTATATAAAACAAATAAATCATTAACTAATGAATCTTCAACATCTAAAATATTTGCAATATCTTTGGCACTTCTTTTTTTATTAATTTTATTTTTATCACTAAAATTAGATAGTTTATTTATATTATCTTTAACATTTTTATCAATATTTTTATTTAAATCTTTATTAGTAAGAATTTCTTTATTTACAAAATTAACAAATTCATTAATAGAAAGCTTATTATTAGTATCTTTATTATAATAATTGTAATAAAGAAGTTTTAATAAATAATCATCAACTTTTATATCGAGTCCTAAATCCTCTAACTTATGATTAACTTCTTCATAAGTTAATTCTTCACCTATCGTATTACTATAAGCTAAAACTTGTTTAATATTATCGTTATCTAGATTCTTTACTACATCAGATATTTTTTTCTCTTCCTCATTTTTATAGACAATCGCGATTTGGTTATTTTCACTGAATACAGAGGCTATCTCATCATTTTCTGTACCTGTATATAAAATATTAACACCATTTTTTAAAAAGAATGAAAAAGCAAATAGTATAAGAAAAAGAACTAATGCTGGAATCTTAAATTTATATACAAAAGAACCAATTGGTTTCATACTTATATTTAAGCTTTTCTTTTTTGTCTTTAAAATAAGTTTATCAAATAATAGTATAAGTGCTGGTAAAGATAAAAATATACTTATCAAACTTAAAAGCACACCCTTAGCTAAAACAAAGCCTAAATCTGCTCCAATAGTAAAGCTCATAAATACTAATGCAAGTAACCCAACTATAGTGGTTACAGAACTACTAGTAATAGAAGACATTGCGTGACTTAAAGCAGTCTTCATACATTTAACTTTATCTTTTTCGCGAGTTCTTTCTTGACTATAACGGTTCATTAGCATAATCGAATAATCCATTGAAAGTGCAAGCTGTAATATAGCTGCAATTGAATTAGTAATATGTGAAACACTTGGAAATATTATATTAGTTCCCATATTTATAAATACTGCAAGCCCAATTGAATATAAAAATAAGAATGGTTCAATATATGATTCACACATTATTATTAAAATAATCATAGCCGAAACAATTGCAAAGACAATAATCCATAAATGTAAGACCGGTTTATTCCATTCGGAAACATTCCCGCTTGTAAATAATTCATAATCTTCATATTTAGAAGTTATCTCGTTATAAACATTTGTAGCAGTTTTAGAATCTTCCTTACCATCAACTGTAACTATGTAAAGAGTATAATCATCTTTGTTATAGTTACTAGTATTATCGTATTCAACACTTTTTACTCCGTTAATTTCTTCAATTGATTTTAAAACATTTTCTTTATTCTCATCTTGAAGTCCTTTAAACATCACGTTAAGAGTACTTTCTTTTGATGAAAAACTCTCATCCATAATCTTCTTACCTATTTTAGTCTCAGATGACTCAGGTAAATATAGAGAAATATCATGATTTATAGTTACTTTTGTACTTAAGAAAAGTGAAAACACGGAAAGTATAGTAAAAGTAACTAAAATATAATATCTCTTTTCAACTATAAAATTAATAATTGAATTCTTTATTTTTTTCATAAATCTCTTCCTTTCAAACATAAGAAATTATATGCAATAAGATAGTTAAAAAACAGCACACAAAAACACTTTATGTCAAAATTTGGACAAAGTGCAAATATTTGTTTATTTTTACACTGTCTAATATTGTACATTGTCAAAATGATGTTATAATAAATCTAGAAAGAAGGAAATCTTATGAAAGTAAAAAACTTAAATTCCTCATCAAGAAAAACTAAGAAGATTATCAAAGAATCATTTGCTGAATTAATGCACGAGAAACAAGAATTATCGAATATAACTGTCAAAGAATTAGTGGAACGTGCAGGTATTACTCGTTCATCTTTTTATACACATTATGATAATATTTATGAAGTAGCAGGTGATATCCAAAATGAAACTTTAGAAGTTTTAAGAAGAAGCGTTGAAGATTTAAAAACAAGTGATGACTTCAACCAATGTCTTGACGATATTACTGAATATTTAAAAGAAAATGAGTATATTTACTCAATGATTTTATCAAGTACAGAAGCAGTAATTTATGCGGATAGAATTGTTAAATTACTTCGAAAAAAATTAGATATTACATTAGATAAAAATGATGCACATGAACTTGATTTATTATTTTATACTTATGGATGTGCTAACCTTTATATAAAACACTTTAGAGGTGAAATAAATTACTCACTTGATGAGATTAATTCCTACATGAAAAACTTAGTTAAAAAAATATTTTAAAAAAATAAGTAACCAAAATATTGGTTACTTATTTCATTCAGGATAATCTTTATCCTTCCAATACCACCATTTTAACTTCAAAGGATCCCTTACTTCATTTTCCGCATAATATACAATCATTCGAAAAAGGTATAACTGACAAATATCAACTATAGTTCCTTTATTTTCACAATCCTTTTTATAAAGTTCTAAAGGGTCTTTACCCACTAAATCTTCAACACAAGTAATGCCAATATTCATTAAACTAATCATCGTCTTCTTACCAACATTAGGAATAGTCATCAAACTCGTTTTCATCTAACCTATCTCCCTACTATCATATACAAAAAAATAACAAGTGAACTTGTTATTCTATATCAATTTTATCTAAATCATCAATTATTTCTGATTGTTGATCAATTAAGTTTTTCATTCTTCTTTTATAGGCAATGATATTTCTACGTAATCTTGCAGCATCCTCTTCGTACTTTTCAGCTTGCATTAATGCTTCATTAATAATTCTATTAGCATTTTTCTTAGCTTCATTAACAATTACATCACTCTCATTTAAAGAAGATGTTTTGTATTTACTAGCTGCTTCTTCAGCAATTACTACAGCTCGATTAATTGTAGCATCCATTTTTTTATAATGTTCAAGTTCTTTACTTAGTCTATCTATTTCTAAATCTTTTTCTTTCATTTTTGTAATCATATCATCTACTCTATCGACAACATCATCAACGAAAGCATTTACTTGTGCTACATTATAGCCACTTAAACTCCTATCAAATTTTCTCATATGCATCACCTAATACAAGTGAACTAGAAATCCATTTCGTCTTCTATTTTAGCTTTGGCTTTCTTTTCACTTTCTTCATCACTTATGCGACCTTCAACATTAACATTTTTAGGTGTACAAAGATAAATTCCATTACCTAATCTTTGTAATTCTCCACCTATCGCATATAAAGTTCCACTTAAAAAGTCAATAATTCTTCTAGCTTGATCATTAGTAACTCTTTTTAAATTTACTACAACGGAATTTCTTCTTTTTAAATGATCTGCAATTTGTTGAGATTCTGAGTAAGCACGAGGCTCAACTAAAACCATCTTTGCTCCATTTGAAGATGAGGAATCATTATTATCATATGATTCATTCTCAGTATCAATCACATCACCATTATTATCCTTAGGAAATAAAGCATCTTTAAATGCATTAAATGCCATAAGAAACACCTCCATATATCTACTATATCTATATAATAACACACTTTAATGAATATAGTAAACATTTTTCGTTATCTTTAGCTACTATTTTCTTAATCTTGGACCTTTTGAAGAAGTTTGAGAGTCTCCAAAAAACTCTTTTAGAAAAGCATAAGGATCTTCTTCAGTTGCTTGCTCTGGTTCAGAATAAAAATTTGTCTCTTCTTTTCCCATATGTTCAAACATTCCAGCTAACAGCGAAGCAAACATCAATTCTCCAAGCATATCAGCAAATTCATCAAGTTCATCACTATTAACATTCGTTTTTTCTCTTTGGTATTCTTCATCTTCATCAGCTATATCTTTTGTATCAATTACTTCAATATCTTCCTCTGGAATAACTTCAGCTTTTTCATCTAATGCAATAGCGCCTGATTTTATTTCTTGATTTAAAGTAATTCCATATATTCTTCTATACGTAAGTACATAATCTGTAATTAAGTTTAAGCCTGGAACAAAAAGCGAAATAGCACCATAAACTCTCATAAAAGAATCAAAGTCTTCATCATCCTTAAATAGTTTCTTTTTAGAATAATTATTCTTGTATCCTTGTTCTTCTTTAAACTTTTCATAACATTTATCTGCTATTAAAAAAACTACATCTGGAACAACTACAGATAACGCTATTGTTAAATATAAGAAAAAATTCCCCATATCACATAATCCCCCTTTTTAATGTGTATTATTCTAGCATAGGATACATTTTTTGTCAAAAACCTACTCCCATTTCTTTATGGCTTTTTGAAGACATTTTACTCTCTTTTTAACACTTGTTTTATCATTTAACTTATCCATAAAACAAGGATCATCTAAAATCCCCAAATCAGATGCTTTTCGCAAATAAGCGTTTTCAAGCTTTTCAAGTAAATAATCAATTTCTTCATCTAAAGATTTATCTTGAATATCTTCTTCAATTCTTTTTTGATAAACCTTTTTATAACCAACTACTTTTTTTGCACATGATGGTATATTATTTGTCTCAATTTCTTCATCAACAGTAGATATTTCTTTTTCTTCATCTATATCTACGTCTTCACCTAATATATAACCATTTTCTACTTCCCAAAAAACATACTCTTCATAAGCATCATCAAATTTAAGTAAATCAACAAGGCCTTGAGTGTTTTCTAAAGGATTAAATATTGAATTTAATATATTAAGAACTCTTTCACTCCCCTCACCTGTAACAAAAAAGTAAGGGCATTTTTTTAATTGCACAACATTTCCTGTTTTATAAAGTCCATAACAAACTCTAAATATAAAATGAAATAAAGACATCAAAGAAACATCAAGACAATATAAAATAATTAATAACGTAACAAGATTCATATCTAATCACCATCCCCTTTAATATAATTATGTCTCATAGTAAAATCAAATCTTTTGTTAAGATCTCGCCTTTACGTAGATGCTATTATAACACAAAAAGAATAGTTTTGCTAAAAAACTATTCTTTCCATTACATAATCTTTAACTTCTTCTATTGGTAATGTAATTTGTTCCATAGTGTCTCTGTCTCTTAAAGTAACTGTACCATTATTTATTGTATCATCATCAACAGTTAAACACCAAGGTGTCCCAATTGCATCAGCTCTTCTATATCTTTTACCAATGTTTGCAGTCTCATCATAACTTACCATGAAATATTTACTTAAGTCTTCATATATTTCTAAAGCTTTTTCTGAGTGATTTTTCTTTATTAAAGGAAGTACATTAACCTTAAATGGTGCAAGTACAGGACTTAACTTTAATACCTCTCTTGTATCTCCTCCATCTAACTCTTCAACCGTATAAGCTTCATCTAAAAGAGCTAAAACTGTTCTATCAAGTCCATAAGTAGACTCAATAATATATGGAATATATTTCTCATTTGTATCTGGATCTAAATAATTTTGGGATACACCTGAATATTCTTGATGACGAGATAAATCATAGTTAGTACGATTATGTGTACCATTGATTTCTCCCCAACCAAAGTTAAATTTATACTCAATATCACATGCTTCTTTAGCATAATGTGCTAACTTTTCATGATCATGATATCTTAACTTTTCTTCAGGTAAACCTAAATCCA
>CAZWST010000014.1:0-30975 GCA_964636965.1 uncultured Muribaculaceae bacterium | reverse complement strand
AAAAAAAGTGATTCCCGCGTTTTGCGGGAATCTTCAGGGGGTTTTGGTTGATATATCATAACATTGAAGTGATCGTTATGATATACCGGTATGATATTACTACCATACCTATATTAATATTATACAAATTTTCAAAATTTGTCAATTGTTATTCATCATTGTATGCAATAATACTTGATAATATTTATAATCTCTAAAGTCATTTTCTATATTATTGAGTATGAATTCTTCTGTATCTTTTTTGCATTGTAAAAGAATCTTATAATCTCTTCTTATATCGGCAATTTTAAAAGTCATTTCACCTGATTGTCTAATACCAAATAAATCTCCTGATCCTCTTAGTTCAAAGTCTTTTTCTGATATATAGAATCCATCATTACTTTCCTCCATTACAGATAATCTACTTGTGTCTTTATCTGAAATGAGTAAACATTTTGATTGTAAACTATTTCTACCTATTCTACCTCTTAATTGATGAAGAGTTGCAAGCCCAAATCTTTCAGCATTAAATATAGTCATTACTGTAGCGTTTTTTATATCAACACCTACTTCTATTACTGTAGTTGAAAGTAATATATTTAGTTTGCCTTCTTTAAAATTGTTCATAACTTTATCTTTTTCAACTTGTTTCATCTTTCCATGCATTATCCCAATTGAATAATTATCTTTAAGATTTGTTTTTAATATTTCTTCGATATGTTTTAAATCATTTAATTCTGTATTCTCTTCACTTTCAATTAAAGGCGCTACTACATAGGCTTGGTGCCCGCACTTTAACTCTTCTTCAATAATACTAACTACATTTTTTATTTCATTGAACTTATATTGTTTAGTTATTATATCTTTTCTTCCAGCGGGTTTTTCTTTAATGTATGAAATATCCATGTCGCCATAAATAGTTAAAGCGTATGTTCTTGGAATTGGAGTTGCCGACATGTATAATACATCAACATTTTTACCCTTATTTTGTAAAGCTTTTCTTTGATTTACTCCAAATCTATGTTGCTCATCAGTTACAACTAAACCGATATTAGAAAATTCTACATTATCTTCTAACATAGCATGTGTTCCAATTAATAAGTCTATTTCGTTATTTCTTAGTTTCAATAGGATATTATCTTTTTCTTTTTTTGTTAAAGACCCTACCAACAAACCAACATTAATATCTTTAAAAAGACTTGTAAAATTTTCATAATGTTGAGTTGCAAGAACTTCAGTTGGTGCAAGTAAGGCACTTTGATATCCAGCTATTTTATTAAGAAGGATTGCTATAAAGGAAACAATAGTTTTACCAGATCCAACATCACCTAATATTAAACGATTCATTCTTTTTAAATTTTGAAAGTCACTTAATATATCATCAAGAGATGCTAACTGATCATTAGTTAAAGAAAAAGGCATTTTCGATAGTATTTTATCTAAATCACTTTTATTAACATCCTTTATTACAAAATCATCAAATAATTGATTCTTATATTTCATTAGATTAATTTTAAACATGAACTCAAATAGTTCTTCATAAATTAATTTAAGACGCGCTTGTTTTAATGAAGTTGTACAAGAAGGATTATGTATCTCTTTTATTGCACTAGTAGTATCCATAAAATTATACTTTTTTTGAATATAATCTGGTATTATTTCATTTATAATTATGTTTGTTGATAAAGAGGCATTTATACACTTTTCGATAGTCTTACATGTAATACCTGAAGTCATATGATATACTGGCTCAACTTTTGTTTCCGTTAGTTCATAGAACAAAATATCTGATGCCACAAATTGATTTGTTAATTTATTATATTTACCAATAATTGTTATTTTTTTTCCTACTTTTAGATTATGTGCCAAAAATGCACGATTAAAAATTGATACGTTTATAAGCATGTTGTCTGTTTCAAAGCTAAATGACACTTTATTAAAGTTTCTTTTTATGTATGATACTTTAACTTGGCTAATAATTTTTCCAGGAAGGATTAGTACATCATCGACTGCAGATTCATCTATTTTAGATGGGGTAAAGATATTATATCTATAAGGATAATATCTTACTAGAGAGTCTACATCATAGATATTTAATTTATTTAAATGTTCGATTGTCTTAGGACCTACTCCTTTTATTTGACTTAATTCCATGTTTTCCTCCAAAATTGATAAAAAAATTAAAAAAAGTGTTGACAAAAATCCACTTATCAATTAGTATATTAAATACCAATTCACTTACAGGCGAATTGGTGCTAGTATCACACTAGCCAACCCCTTTTTATTCTTTGAAGCAGTTCTCAGGGGGACTGCTTCTTTTTTTGTGTTTATATATATAAATTATATCATAATAAAAGAAAGTGTTAGACACTTTCTTCTAAAAAATTAAATATTACTAGTTCATTATTTTCGTAATTATATATTGGTATTTTTGATGTTAAATTTATTTCTGTATCTCCACAAGTTAATATATATTTTTTATCTAAGCTATTTATTATATTCTTATTATATCTATTAATTACTATTTCATTGCAATTTAAATAGCAATAATTAATTGATGAGCTCCAATTCATTATAATTATGTTTTCATTGTTTATATGTTCCTTTAATAGGTCTATATCCGTTATTATCTTATAATTTAATAATCCCATATTCTCAAACACATATTTATATACAAATATATCAGAATTACATAAGAGTGTATCTAGTACAAATATATATCTTTTTTTTATTATAGATTTATTTAGCAGTCTATTTAAATAAATTATTAATTTATGGGTATTTTCTACTTTTCCATCTTTAATATATTTAGATTCATATTTTTTTATTACTCCATTATGATAGGTATAGATATATTTGTCAGTTAATTTTATATATATACTTCCTTTATTCATTAGTTCATTTCTTCGATTTCTTTATTATAATAATCTTCTGGGTTTACATAAGCACCATTATAAATCATTTCGAAGTATAGCATATTCTCTGATACACTTGTAACCTTATTTACTCCACTTGTTCCAATTATCTCTCCGGTATTTACTGTATCGCCAACATTTACTTTTGCGTCTTTTATGCTCGAATATTTAGTTGTTAAATTGTTTGTATGCTTTATTGTTATTATTGTTCCAAATATTTCATCTTGCTTAATATCTTCTACTTTTCCCTCAGCTACTGATAATACATCAAATGAAGCTTCATTTGAATAAATAACTCCTGTACTAGGCATATATGTATTGTCATAAAGAATTAGAGATTTTTCTTGTTCTTCTTTGTTTGCACTTTTACTATAAAATTTAGTTTGTATTGTTGTTTTTTCATCATTGAAAGGTTTTTCAATTACTTTTTTTACTTCACTCACTACTGGTAAATCTTGAGATGCAATTCCTCTTAAGACAAATGCATGATCTTCCTTCTTCAGTGCATAAAATATATTTTTAGAAACATAAGATGTAATGCCAATAACAGCAACTACGGATAAAATAAGAACACTTAAACTTACTACTTCAATTAACTTTTTAGACTTCACTTTATCACCTTCCTAATAAAAGTGTTAGCAAAAAAAGTTAAATTATACTAATAATTTTTTAATTCAATATCTCCATAATAGTATTTGAGTATTTCCATATAGTTTTTAGATTGTTTTGCTAACATATTAGCACCAAATTGGCTCATTCCTACTCCATGCCCATATCCCCTTGTTTTTATCTCATATGTATCATTTATATTATTAATTTCAAAGTCTGTACTTCTTAAATTTAACAATTTTCTAAATTCAATACCAGAGTATTTTCTATCATCTACTGTTACCTCTTCTACATGATTGGTTGAATTCCTTTTTGTTATCTTTATTACACTAAAACTCCCTAAAACATTAATAAGATCTTTTTTTTCAAAGTAGTTAGTTACTTCATATTTTTTGTTTTCCTTATCCCAAGGGGAAGATACCGAAGTAATATTTCCTTCTTTAAAGACAGTTACTGAATCTTCTGTATAGCCATTTGATGTTGAAAAATAAAAACTTTTGAACAATTTATCATCTTTTTTCATGACTATTCCTTTTGTAGAATTTACAGCCATTTCTATCCGATTTTTGTAATTAGCAAAGTTATTATTCCATTTATTCTTTAGTTCTTCTTCAGTACTAATACATTGATCTTGATTTGTTAAATTAACACCTTTTTCATCTCTTTGGTATAAAGCATAAGTGCGTGATGCAATAGCTTGTGCTTTTAATGCTTCTATTTCATAAAGTGCTGGCATTTCACAAGCTACTACACTTACTAAATATTTTTCAAGTTCTTCATCTGTTGTTATTGTAATTTTTTCTTCTTGTTTCTCTTTTTTTTCTTCTTTTTTTTCTTTAGTATCTACGTTTATATAATAAAAAAAACACATCAATAATACAAATATACAAACATAAATAATTGAATTTGTAATTTTTTCTTTCATAAAAAAATATCACCTATTTATAAGGTAATATTTTTTTTGTTATTATTTTGTCGAATTATATATTAGGAAATAAATTAATCGAAGTTATTCCAAATATAAATTGTGAGACAAGATAAGTTAACGATATTGTTACTAACAAATAAAAGCATTTTGCTTCATTTTCGTGATTTTTTTTAAATATGTGGTTTATATTTAGTCCTGACATAGAAAATATTGATAACATTAATGATATTATATAAACGAGTAATTTAAACATTTTCTTCCTCAATACTATTTATTATATTTATTCTTCTTATATGTCTTTCATCATTAGAAAAGTCAGTTTCGAGATAAGTCTTAATTAGTAATTTTAGTTCTTCTAAAGGAAGTTTGTAACTTAAGGCAATTATATTTGCATTATTGTGTTCACGTGTTAAAATTGCTTCATCAATATTTGATACTTTAGCGCATCTAACCCCTTTAAATTTATTAGCAGTAATAGACATACCAATGCCTGTTAAACACATTAGTATTCCTTGTTCAATTTCTTTATTTTGTATTCCTAAAGCTACTTTCTTTGCAAAAGTTGGATAATCATCAGTTGGGGTATTATCTATACTATAATCTATTACCTCATATCCTAAATCAGTTAGATATTCTATAATTTCTTTTTTTTCATTAACTCCATTATGGTCGGTTGCTATACCTATTTTCATTTATTTTCCTTCTTTCATTGCTTTTTCGAATTGTGGTAATAATCCATAATTATTACTTCTATGTACTGGTAATTGATATAAATCATGGCCTGGGAAATCATTTCCTTCAATTAAGAATGGCTCTTTTTCGCCTAAGCATACATCCCATCCAACATATCCTAGCTCTGGTACAACATCACAAGCTTCTATACATAGTTTTTTTACTTCTTCCCACATTGGAATTTTTGTTCCAACTATGCTTACTTTTGTTTCGGGATGGATTTTATAAACATTCCCTGCTTTATCAATAGCTGGGTATTTTATTTCTCCTGTTTCAATATCTACTGTCGTAACCATTCCTTCATGATTAAAGTTATCTACAACATTTCCTTTATTTCCGATGCGAAGTAAGGCTGCTACGACTACTTTATTTAATGTAACAATTCTAAGAGTATTTACAGAATGTGGATATATTTTATTTAATACTTTGTTTTGTATTGCCACATCTTCAACAAGCGTTTGATCTGTTTTTAAAAGATGTTCGTATAGTTTTTCTACATCCCACTTTTTTACATTAATTTTTTCAACGCCTTTTCCGCAAGATAGAGAAAGAGGTTTTACTATTATCTCTTTTTTATTCTTTAAATATTTTTTAAAATCTTCGACACTTGATTCTTTTAAATAAATCCACTCACGATTTAAATATTTATTAAATAAATGATTAAACAAGGCCTTATCTTCAAATTTATAAGCCTCTTTCATATTATTATACTTTTTTATAATTTCATTATTAATTCCTCTGGTAATAACTGTTTTTCTTTCTTTATGGTTCATTTTATACATTTCATATAAATTATAGTCAACGTATCCTGCTTGATATCTTATTCCACAATTAATGACATCAAACAATATTAATATCTTTGGTCTTTTAGTTTTAGTTGATACTAAGGATATCGTATTAAAGAAGTTTTTATAATTCATTCCCTTTATTCTTTTTATTATATATCCTGCTTTTCCCATATTATCACCTATAATTATTATACCAAAAATATACATATAAAAAAACTAGCAGAAGCTAGTTTCATATTAATTAAGATTATATTTTTTGTTGAATTGTTCAATCTTACCAGTTTTTTTACGGTTTCCTTGTGATCCTTTATAAAATGGATGACATTCTGAACATACTTCTAGTAATTGTTCTTCTTTATTACTTTTGGCTTTGAATGTAGCGCCACAAGCACATTTAAAAGTGCATTCAACTTGATTTGGATGTATATTTTTTTTCATCTAAATCCTCCTTCCGCCATAACCCATAATCGAGTTATAGAAATTCATTACTTGTTTAGTATAGCATATTTATTGCTTTTTGCAATAATATTTTACATATTTTTTTATCTAATCATCAATAATTTTAATATTTACTCCAACTTTTGATAGTTTGTCGACTATTCTTTCATAACCTCTAAGTAAGTGTTCAATGTTAGAAATCTCTGTTCTTCCATCTGCTATTAAACCAGCAACTAGCATGCTTGCTCCAGCTCGAAGATCTGTTGCTTTAACTTTTCTTCCATGTAATGGAGTTTTACCAATTATTAATGCACGATTATCAAATACTTTTATATTTGCTCCCATGGCATTTAAATGTGGTATATGTCTTAATCTATTTTCATAGATTGTCTCTTCAAACATACATTCCCCTTCACATTGAGTTAATAATGTTGACATTGGTTGTCCTAAGTCGGTTGGAAATCCTGGATATACTGTTGTTTTTATGTTTATAGGTTTTAAAGATTTTGCTTTAGATATAGTAATACTCCCATCTTCACTTATAAACTCAACTCCAGCTTCTTTAAGTTTATAAAGCATTGATTCTATGTGGCTTTCAATAATATTTTCTACTTTTAAGTCTTTTCCTAGAAGTGAGCCGATTATTAAATATGTCCCTGCTTCAATTCTATCGGGTATTACTTCAACGAATCCATCAGCTAAAGATTCAACTCCTTCTATTGTTATTTTAGATGTTCCAGCTCCAAATATTTTTGCTCCCATTGAGCATAAGAATGATGCTACATTAGCAATTTCAGGCTCTTTTGCGGCATTTTCTATTACTGTTTTACCTTTAGCAAGAACTGATGCAAGCATGATATTGATAGTTGCTCCTACAGAAGGAAAATTTAAATAGAAATAGTTTCCTTTTAATTCATCAACATTCATAGTAAACTTATTTGAAGTTTCTTCAATATTTATTCCCATTTTTTTAAATGAATCTAAGTGTATATCAATTGGTCTAGACCCAATTACACATCCACCTGGACAAGCTATTTCAACATGATGAAATTTACCTATTAAAGAACCCATAAAATAATAAGAAGCTCTTAGTTTTGAGGCAAAGTTTTCATCTATTTCTTTATTCTCTACTTTGCTATTATCAATTATTATTGTTTCATCTTCAAATGTAATTTCTGATCCAAGATATCTACATGTGTCTAAAAGAGTTCTAACATCACTTATATCTGGAACATTTTTTATTACACATCTGCCGTTAGTTAAGATACTAGCAGGTATTAATGCTACAATTGAATTTTTAGCACCACTTATCTTTATTGTGCCACTTATTTCATGGCCACCTTCTATAATCATTTTTTTCATATTATCATCCATTCGATTTATATTTTAATTATATTATTTAATGTATCTTTATTCAATATGACGGTGTAAACGAAATGAAAATAAGGATTTACTCCTTATTTTTTTATAATATCCATGATTTCTTTGACATTTGTATTAGCTATATCATGTCCACCGTCTTTAATTAAATAGATTACATCTTTATATTCTTCATTTATGTTATTTAATACACGTGATGGATTAACCATTGTATCTTTTTCACCATATATTATTTTTATTTTTGATTTATCAATTTTTTCTAAATCTCTTAGTAATTCAACACGAACTATATTTTGATATGTTCCTCTTAAAAATTTAGTACCATATACCATCTCATTTGTCTTAACAACATGAATTAAATATAGATCTCTTAATTTATTTCTTAGTGGATTTAATATTTTTGGTGTCTTAATAAATTTATTAGATTTTTTAAAATTTCTAATTATTGCAGGAGAAATAAGTATTAGTTTTTGATTATTATCAAATAAACGATTATAAGTAACTGCAACTGCTCCTCCAAATGAATATCCTAAAATGTAATCAACTTTTAAATTGTTTTTATCTAAATATTCTTTTACATAATTTGCATATTCTTCTAATGTCCATGCTTCCTTTGGCTCTTTTTCACCACAAAATCCTGGGAAATTTATTTTATATATCTTGTATTTCTTTTCTAGTTCATTTACAAGTTTTTTTCGATTATGCCATGCATCTGTTTCTTTTGTTTGATTTGTATAATTACGATAATTCCAACCATGTAATAATAAAATACTTTTCATAATTCACCTAAAGCTTTCTTTTCTTTACTTCCTCGTTTGGTTCTTCTTTAATTATTGGATATTTTTCCCTGTCGTATATATTCAGATTAGTTTCTTCAAATTCGTTCCATACACGGTAGTATCCACTGTAGTGATAGACAATTTCTCCATCTAATTCTCTCATAAAGTCATGATTATTTACTACTGTCACATTTTCATGATTTTTAAATTTTTCTAAATATTCAATATCATCAAATATGAATACCCTGCTAAATTTATTAAAGAAGTCTGTTATATTAGATATTCTTTTTATATTCTCATTTGATCCAACTTTTCTTATAACTAAATATGTCTTTGGATACTCTAAGTCTGATAACTCTTTCATTCTTTCATAAGTTGTAATATCTCCATCAAATATTATGCTTTTACCAAATGCTTCTTCTCTTTTAAGTCGATTCTCAACGGGTTTATAGTTATTTAGCCCACGTTCTATTTCATCTTTTGTTAAACCTGCTATAGTTCCAACTGCTTCAGCAGTTCTATACTGAATTTTGGATAGTTTACTCAAAATAAATGGCTTTGTTTTAATGAGTTCATAGTTAAGTGTAATTTCACCATTTCTTGTTTTATTTTCTTCAGAGCTAAATAAAGAAATGTATTTGATATTAGACGGAAATAATGGGTCCCCATTATATTCTATATAGTTATATAATAAACGTATTCTTTGCAAATACTCATCATCTATATTAATAACACAAGCTTTTGCATATCTTAGTATTTCGGCTTTATTCACACATATATCATCTAATGTATTTAGTGTATCTACACCCATATGTGACGATGATATATTTAGCATACAAGCAATATCAGGTGGAAGAAGTGTACTTAAGATTCTTACATGATCATGATAATATATTGAATACTCCATCACGATATAATCTACTTTTTCATTTAAGAAATTAATTATATTTGCTTTTAAAATAATCGGAGTAATTCTCTTAGAATAAATTCTTAAAACATTAAATTTTTCTTTTAAAACTGATTCTATAATACCTACTGTTGTTGTTTTTCCAACACTTCCTGTTACTCCAACTACTTTTGGCTTATTTTTTTTCTTAGTATATTCAAATAATCTATCTATGGTTTCGCTTATACTTTTTACAACAATGAATTTCTTTGTCTTGTCAACACTTTCGAGCATTGATTCTTCTATCACAAATGTATAATCAGGATTATTATCCATGATTTCATTAGCTTTTTTACGCAAATCAAATGGCTTTGGATACCATCCATCTTCTATTTCATCTTCTTGACTATATGATAAAAAGAATAATGGATTCTTTGCTAATTTATCATACTTATTGTTTTCTAAGGAAACAATTCTAAAATAATCAAATTCATCTGTTAGTTCTACGTTGTTTCTTAATAAGACAGGAACTACTCGGCCTAATTCGTCTAATCTCATTTTGTTCATATTTTTCCATCCTTATTTCTTTTATTATACCATAAATATATTCATATCAATTTATTTTATTAAAGAAATGGATAAAAAAATATGCTAAATATTGTATCTTTTTAGCATATCTTTTACTAATGTTGTATATTCTATATCTTCGACGTTTTCATCTATTAAGCAAAGGGGCGGATACATTACACACCACCAATTTACTCCTTGTTTATTTCCTAAAGATAAAACAAGTGAATCATAGTATCCTGATGGATAATCTATACCTTTATAGTTCTTTCTATCAAAATAATTTCTACCTATTTTTAATTCATAAGTACTATTGATATTATTTTCTTTCAAATAATTTTTTATAAATTCATCTATTAATTTGTTATTCTCATTTAGTAGTTTTGTTGCTTCTTCTTTATCTTTGGCATTACCTATTAAACTCGTTACATATGAGCTTAAAGATTTACTAATGTTATTTTTATTTACTTGATCTTCTAAGGTATTAGATGAAGCGATAACTCTAAATCTTATTGAACTTTCTGGTATTATTACAGCTTGTTCTTTTCTACTTACAAAAAATATCATAATTAATGCGATAAATATTAATATCTTTTTCATTTGATCTCTCTTTTCTATTATATTAATGGGAAGATCAATCAATATTTATTCATTAATTATAAATAAATACCTATCTTTATCTGAAAGGTCTTTTTCAACTATTATTTTAGCTGTTGGGTAATAGATTTTTGCATATTTTTTTAAATATGGTCCTTGTTTATAACCTATTTCAAAAGCTAAGATACTTTTCCTTTTCATATATCTTATACTTGTTTTTATTATATATTCATAAAATTCTAGACCCTTATTCTTTGCAAATAATGCAGATGCCGGCTCATACTTGCATTTTTCGTCTATTATTTCTGATGTATCTATATATGGTGGATTACTTATCAATACATCATATTTATTAATTGGATTATATTTAAATACATTTTCGTGTATTAGATTTATATTTACTTTATTATTATAAATATTCTTTTTTGCTACTCTTAAAGCTCTAATTGACTTATCTATTGCTGTAATACTTAATCCTTCTAATTCTTTTTTTAAAGCAATTGAAATACAAGCAGAACCTGTACCAATTTCTAAAACATCACTAGAAGTTAAATTGTATTTTTTAAGATATTCTATTGTTTTTTCGACTAATGTTTCTGTTTCAAAACGAGGAATTAATACATTTTTATTAACTAGTATTTCATATCCATAAAAAGATACATTACCAATTAAATATTGCACAGGGTAGTTTTTATTTAACCTTTTTATAACCCTGTGCATGTTTTTATATTTACTTTCTAATAATTCCCAGTCTTTATCAGTTAAATAGTCTGGCTTAGTTAGATTCAAGTTTAATCCTTTGATCTTCTGTAATTAAAGCTTCTATTATAGCATCTAAATCCCCATCCATGACTTTATCAAGATTCATTACACTAAATCCAATGCGATGGTCGGTAACTCTATTTTGAGGATAATTATATGTTCTTATCTTCTCTGCTCTATCGCCTGTACCAATTTTATTTCTACGCATTTGTCCTTCAGCTTCTTCTTTTTCTCTCAATTTTAAGTCATATAGACGTGTTTTCATTATTTTAAGAGCAATTTCTTTATTCTTAATTTGACTTCTTTCAGTTTGACTGTAGACAATTATACCTGTTGGTATATGAGTTAATCTAACGGCTGAATCTGTTGTATTAACTCCTTGTCCTCCACAACCTGATGAACGGGTAATATCTATTCTTATCTCGTTCATATCAAGTTCAAAATCTATGTCTTCTGCTTCTGGCATTACTGCTACTGTTGCAGTTGACGTTTGAATTCGTCCTTGAGATTCTGTTGTTGGAATTCTTTGAACGCGGTGAGATCCACTTTCAAATTTTAATTTTGAATATACACTTTCTCCTTTTATAGAAAATTCAATTTGTGAATATCCTCCACTTGTTCCTTCGGCTGCATTTAATACTTCTGTTTTCCATCCTTGCTTTTCAGCATATCTTGTATACATTCTATAAAGATCCCCGGCGAAAATATTTGCCTCATCTCCACCAGCTGCACCTCGGATTTCCATAATGATGTCTTTTCCATCATTTTCATCTTTTGGAATAAGTAGTATTTCTATTTCATGAGTAAGTATTGGCAATCTTTCTTGTTTTTCTTCTAATTCTAAAGATGCCATTTCGCCCATATCTGGATCATTAATTAATTCTTTTAATTCTTCTATTTCGGTTGTCAATTTTTTATATTCTTCATATTTTTCAACCGTTTCCTCTAAATCTGATTTCTCTTTAGACAATTTTGTCATTTTAGAATAATCATTTAATACTTCTGGTGAATTAAGTTCTTCTTCTACTTCTTTATATCTGTTATATATTATTTCTAATCTTTCTAACATAAGACGCCTCTTTTCTTTATGATGATTTAGCTACATCATATCTTCTTCGGCACCTTCATCCATGATAACTAAATCTTTTAAATCATCGTCTTCATCGTCATCATCAACAGTATCATCGTCATAGTTGATTTCATCTTCTTCATCTTTTTCTTCAAGTTCTTCTTCAACTACAATTTCTTCTTCATCTTCTTCATCATCTATAACAACTTTTGTTGCATGGTTATCTTTTAGGTCCCAAAAACCTTTTTCTAACATTATAAATCTTTTATCTCTAGATAATAATCCAAAGAAATCACCTATTTTATTTTCAAAATAACTTTCAGGTAGATCCATTATTCTAATTACTTCTTTAAATAAATCTTGAATAGTCATTTTCTTTCCGTTTTCTTTTAATACAATATTTGCTACATCAGCATATGACATTTGTTCCAATTCTTCAGGTGATATTTTAACTTTTTTCATAACATTCCTCCTAATTACAAAAACATTATATGTAAGTAATCATAAATTGTCATTGATACTTAAAACAATACTAATTTTATCATATAATTATTAGTTGTCAATAAAAATATTTAAATTCTATTATAATGGTGTTCTCTAGTGTTTTATCTTCATCTAAAGAATATGATAAATTATACCTATTGGACTCAATATTTATGCTTGATTTTACCATAGGGTAATCTAAGCTTATGTTTTCTTTTTTTGCATAAATTATTATAACTTTTTCTTTAAATTTTATTACTAATTCTTTCTCTTTATCTATTTTAGTTAAAATAATTTTTTCTTTATCAAATTTATATAAATCTTCATTAATTTTAAAATTAATAGTATTGTCTTTCTTATAATATGCTATAACATCATTTATGATTTCTTTATTATTAGAAATCAAACAAAATTTTAGTTTTTCCATATTATCACCTATTTGCATATTTTATCATATTTTTTTTAAATTGTCTCAATATATTAATGGTGATATGGATGAAACATGTAAAACGTATACTTAAATTAAGTGTAATTATGTTAGTTTTAAGTATTGTTTTTATTATTGGAGTTTATATATTTGCTTATTTTACTGAACCTATCGCACTTAATACTGCTAATTCTTATTATATTTATGATAATAAAGATAATGTCATATATCAAGGTTCAAATAATTCAGAATGGGTATCTATTGATAATATTGATGAAGATTTCTTAAAATATATAATAAATGTTGAAGATAAACATTTTTATAATCATTACGGATTTGATGTTATAAGAATTATGAAAAGTTTTTATTTAAATGCCAAAGCTGGGAGGATAATAGGTGGAGGGTCTTCTATTTCTCAGCAGTATGTTAAAAATCTTTTTTTAGAGTTTGATCAAAAATGGTCTAGAAAAATAGAAGAAGCTTTTTTAACTATAAGACTTGAAACGCATTATTCTAAAAAAGAGATATTAGAAGGATATTTAAATACAATTTACTTTGGTCAAGGTATATATGGTGTAAAAGATGCTGCTCAGTATTATTTTAATAAGGATATAAAAGATATTACCACTGAAGAAGCAATAACACTAGCGGGTATTCCTAAAAGTCCAAATAACTATAATCCAATTAGCAATAAAGAATCTTATTTAAAAAGAACTAATATAGTTTCAAATTACTTAAAAGATAATGGAGTTATAAGTGATGAAGAGTTTAATAATTTAGATTTTATCAATTTAGAAGTTTATGGCAAACATCAAAATAATAATCTTGATACCTTAATGTATTACCAAGATTCAGTTATATCAGAATTGAAAAGTTTAAAAAGCATTCCTAAAAGTTTATTAACAGATGGAGGTCTTAGAATATATACTAACCTTGATTTAGATACACAAAAAGCTATGGAAGATTCTATTAAAGAAAATGAGCAATTAGATGATAATCAAGTTGCAGGGGTTGTAGTTGATCCTAATACGGGTGGTGTGTTGTCTTTAGTTGGTGGTAAAAATTATGCATTAAGCCAATATAACCGAGTTACTCAATCTAAAAGACAAGTTGGTTCTACTATTAAACCTTTTCTTTATTATGCTGCCTTAAATAATGGTATGACGGCCGCTTCCACTTTTAAGTCTGAAAAAACATCATTTGTATTTGGTGAAAATAAAACTTATAGTCCAACAAATTATGGAGATACATATGGTAATAAAGAAATTACTATGGCTGCTGCTCTTTCATATTCTGATAATATATATGCAGTAAAAACACATTTGTTTTTGGGTGAAAATACTTTAGTTAATACACTTAAGACTTGTGGTTTAAAAGAAAGTTTGTCTCCCAATCCTTCTCTTGCCTTAGGTGCAAAAGAGATTAATATGTTGGATTTTGCAACTGCCTATTCTACTTTAGCATCTGGTGGTTTAAAGCATGACTTATTCTTTATAAGGAGAGTTGAAGATATTAATGGAAACACCTTATATGAAAAAGAAATCAGTGAAGAAAGAGTTTTAGACGAATCTATAACTTATATAGTAAACGAACTTATGACTAATACATATAATTATAATTTTGTTGATTATTATTCTCCAACGGTCTTATATTTAAATGGCAAATTAAGTCACAAATATGCTTTAAAAAGTGGTACTACTGATAATGATTATTGGTTATGTGGTTACAATAAAAATGCCCTTATGTTAGTATGGGCTGGAAATGATGAAAATAAAGATACTCCTAAAGCTTATTCTAAGATAATTAAAAACATTTGGCTTGCAACCATGGAAAGTTATTTAAAAGATATAGACACCGAAGAAGATTGGTATAAAAAACCAGAGAACGTTGTTGCTGTACCAATGAATCCAATTTCTGGCAAATATGATGCAAAGTCAAAAAGTTTATTATATTTTTTATCAGGAACAGAACTTGCATATATAAAATAAAACTAGAAATTATCTTTCTAGTTTATTCTTTTTCGTTATATACTCTTATAATAAATTGATAGAATTTATCAAAACTAAATTCTTCTAATTCAATTGGAATATCAGCTTCTTTGGCTTTTTTAATTATTCTTTTAATTCCCATTATTACATCATCCATAGTTTTATATGTTTCTTCTATAACTACTTCTTTTACTTCAGGAGAATTAGTTGCTATTTCTTCTACATTCTCTTCTTCATCTTCATCTAATTCAAGTAATTCGTAATCACGATCTATGGCATTTTCTGTTGTTACATTATTTTTAAAAGGATTAAATCCAAAGTTAAGTGTTGGATCCATGTTAGCTGATTCATTTTCTAAATTATTAAAGAATAATGAATCTTTTTTCTTTGCATCATCTTTTATATGTGATTTATATTCATAATTAACTGGAGTAAATTCATCATCTAGAAGTATATCTGTTGAATTATTAACAACATCATCAACATTTATATCAATTCTACTATTAGCATTTATACTACCTGTTGGTGTTGAATCTTTTTTATATGTTCCAAGCAATTTGTCTATTTCTTCATCTAGTCTTCTAACGGGCCATTTCTCATTAATAGTTTTATTTAAGAAATCTACTTGTTTAAATTTATCAGTTACTCTAAGCAAACTTCTGGCATGTCTTTCACTGATTTTATCTTTTAATAAGGCATCTTGGACTGTTTCATCTAACGATAATAATCTTATCTTGTTTGCAACATTAGATTGGCTAGTTCCAAGTCTTGCTGCTAATTGATCTTGAGTAACATATTTTCTATCAAGTAGTTTTTTATATGACTTTGCTTCTTCAATTGGACTTAAGTTTCTTCTGTGGGTGTTTTCAATAATTGCAACTTCTGCTGATTCATTATCATCTAAATCTGATATTATAGCTGGTACACTTGTAAGACCTGCAAGTTCAGCTGCTTTAAATCTTCTTTCTCCTGCAATTATTTCAAATTTATCTCCAACTCTTCTTAAAACTAAAGGTTGTATTATTCCATGTTCTTTAATTGAAGCTGCTAACTCAGCTAATGCTGCATCATCAAATTGAAGTCTTGGTTGAAATCTATTTGGAATAATACTATCCATGTTAATAAGTCTTATCTGTGCTTCCATTTTCATGAAACATTTCCCCTTTTATTATTTTATATACTAATATAATATTACTTTATTTTGTATATTTTTTCAATGACTTTTTAATTTTATCATAGCTTCTGGGGTATCCTTTTGGAGTACTACTTATTTTCTTTATTTTTATAATTGTTCTAAAAGAATTCTCCTCTGGTAAAGTAAATTTATAAGTATCTATAACTTCACCGTTTAATATCTTTAAAATATTTTTAGATATATTTAATTCTTCTTCTACATTACCTTTTAGAGGAATAAAATATCCATTTATTTTTACAAGTGGTAAACATAGTTCAATTAAAGCAGGAAGTGTTGTTACGGCACGAGCCGTTACTAAATCATACTTTTCAAGATTATTTAATGCATATTCTTCACTTCTTGTATTATATACATTAATATTTGTTAATTCTAATTTTTCTATTAGTTCATTAAGAAATCTAGTCTTTTTGTTATTCGAATCTATTAAAGTTACATTTAAATGTGGAAACACGATTTTAAGTACCATACCAGGAAATCCTGCTCCCGTTCCAACATCACAAATTGTGTTTATAGAAGAAAGATCAATACATTTAGTAATAGTTAAAGAATCATAAAAATGTTTTAAATATATATCTTCTGGCGTTTTTATTGCTGTTAGATTTGTACGTTTATTATATTCAATCAAAAAGGATTTATATATTTCAAGTTTATCTAAAGTTTCATCAGTTATTTCAATGCCTAAATTTTTTTTTAGTTCTTGTTTAAATGTTTCTTTATTCATTATTATCCTCTTTTGCATATTCTTTTTTTAAATATACGGTTAAAATAGATATATCTGTTGGATTTACTCCACTTATTCTTGTTGCTTGAGCGACTGTCTCTGGTCTAACTGACTCTAATTTTTGCTTTGCTTCACTTGCCAAATTTTTTATTTTTGAATAATCTATATCTTTTGGTATTTTCTTACTTTCTAATTTTAACATTTTTTCTACTTCACGATTTGTTTTTGCTATATATCCTTCGTATTTGATTGCTATTTCTACTATTTCTAAGATCTCATCTTTATATTCTTTTGTTAGATATTCTTTTAAATATTCTATTTTTATTTGAGGTCTTTTTAATAATTCATATAGACTTATTCCAGATGATAGTTCTTCTACACCTAAAGCTTCTTTAATTGATTTATTTATATCTTTTGGATGAATTTTTGTTGTCTTTAGTTCTTCTGTTAAAGATGCAATATTTTCTTCTTTTATTTTTAATCTATTATATTGTTCTTCACTAATTAATCCAACTTCATAACCATACTTTCTTAAACGTAAATCAGCATTATCGTGTCTTAAGATGAGTCTATATTCTGCTCGTGATGTTAATAATCTATAAGGTTCTTTTGTGCCTTTTGTTACTAAGTCATCTATTAAAACTCCTATATATGATTCATTTCTTTTTAAAATAAGTGGATCTTTTCCTTTAAGTTTTAAGCCAGCATTTATACCAGCTATTAAACCTTGTCCAGCGGCTTCTTCATAACCACTTGTTCCATTAATCTGACCAGCTGTAAATAGATTATTAATTATCTTTGATTCAAGAGATGGTTTCATTTGCAATGGATTTATAGCGTCATACTCGATAGCATAAGCATATTTTAATATTTTAGCATTTTCTAATCCTACTAATGAATGCACCATTTGTTCTTGTACATCTTCTGGCATTGAAGTTGAAAATCCTTGTAAATATAAATCTGGATAATAATCACTTTCTGGTTCTAGAAATAATTGATGTCTTTCCTTATCTTTAAATCTTACGATTTTATCTTCAATGGATGGACAGTATCTTGGTCCGATTCCCTCAGCATAGCCACCGTACATTGCTGATTTTTTTAAATTATCTTTAATTATTTGATGAGTCTTTTCATTTGTATATACTAAATAACATTTTCTTTGATTTAAAACATCATAGGATGGTTCTAGATCAAAAGAGAAAGTCCAAGGAGTTAAATCTCCATTTTCTTCAGTTAATTTTGAATAATCTATAGTGTTTGGGTCTAATCTTTGTGGAGTTCCAGTTTTTAATCTTAGAATATCAAAACCTAGTTCTTTTAATTTAGCTGATAAAAATTTAGAAGATTCTTCTCCATGAGGTCCTTCTTGTTTTGATTTATCACCTATTAGTATTTTACTTCTTAAATAAGTACCCGTAGTTAATATTAAAGCATCACATAATATTTCTTTGTTCGTTGCTGTTATAATTCCTTTAATTTGCTTATCTTCAACAATTAAGTCTTCAACCATTTCTTCTATAATATCTAAATTATCAACAGAAGATAATTCTTTTAGCATATTTTTAGGATATGTTATTTTATCTCCTTGTGCTCTTAATGATTTAACAGCTGGACCTTTGCCAGAATTAAGCATCTTAATTTGTAAATGCGAAATATCGGCAACTCTACCCATTAATCCACCTAAAGCATCTATTTCTCTAACGACTATTCCTTTAGCTGTTCCACCAATTGAGGGATTACATGGCATATCAGCAATATTATTTTTATTGGAAGTAATTAAAGCTGTTTTTAACCCTTGTTTGGCACTTGCGTATGCCGCTTCACATCCAGCATGTCCTCCTCCAACTACTATTATTTCATATTTCATTTTTACATCTCCCCTATTTCCCTAAACAGAAGTTAGAAAACAACTCATCTAATAATTCATCTTTATAAGTTGCTCCTATTATTTCTCCTAAAGTATCATAAGATTCTTTTATATCTGCAGCAATCATCTCAAGTGGCACTTCTTCTTCTACACTTTTTATAGCTTCATTAATTGAGTTTAATGAGGAAGTTACAAGAGAAATCTCTCTTGCATTAGATAGAAAGTTATAATTTTTATTCTTTAATTCATCTAGTTTGAACATTTTTATAATTGTATTTTTTAATTCATCTAATCCTTTTGGATCAATTGTGTTACCATAAACTACTTTATATTCTTTTAATAGTTCTATATCTAATTTACTTTCCAAATCTGATTTGTTAATAAATACTATTTTTTTAACATTTTTTATATTTTCTAATAATTCAATTTCTTCATTAGAAATTTGTTCATTATTATTAAATACAAAGATTACTAGATCTGCTTTATCAATCATTTCTATAGATTTATCTACACCTATTTTTTCAACTATATCATCGGTCTCTCTTATTCCGGCAGTATCTATTAAATTAAGTTTTATTCCCGATAAAGAAAGAGACCCTTCTACAATATCTCTAGTAGTTCCAGCAATATCAGTTACTATTGCTTTATTTTCATCTAATAGATGATTTAATATACTACTTTTACCAACGTTTGGTTTACCTACTATTGCAACATCTATTCCATTTTTTACAATTTTTCCGTCTTTACTCGATTTTAATAGATTTTCTAATGATTTTTTTATTTTAGATAATTCATTTAATACTAATTCATGTGTCATCTCTATATTATCTGCTTCTTCTGGATAATCAAAGTTTACTTCTAATTTAGCTTGAAGATTTACTAATATTTTTCTATTTTCTTTTATAAGATTTGAAAGATTTCCCATAGTTCGATTTATAGCATATTTTCTTTGCTCGTCTGTTTCTGCTAAGATCAAATCATTTATTGCTTCTGCTTCTACTAAGTCAATTCTTCCATTTAAATAGGCAACTTTACTAAACTCTCCACGAGTTGCAAGACGCATTCCTTTTATAATTAATACTTCTAATATCTTATTTGTTGTTGAAATTCCACCGTGACAATTTATTTCAACTATATCTTCTCTTGTGAAAGTTTTAGGGGCCCTCATAATTGATACTAATACTTCATCAATTACTTCTCCATTATAAACTATATGTCCATAGTGGATAGTATGGGTTTTTGCTTTTGTTAAATCATCTTTTTCAAATATTTCATTTACTATTTCAATTACATTTGGTCCAGAGCATCTTACTATAGATATAGCTCCAACTCCAAGAGATGTTGATATTGCACATATATTTTCATTCATAATGAGCCCTCCTTAAACGTTTTATTATTATAGCATAAAGATTTATTTTGTACATATTTAAGTTTACTACATTTTTTATCATATAAAAAGAGGATTTAATCCTCTTTTGGTTTAATTATTACATGTCTTTCTGGTTCTACTCCAACACTTTCTGTATATACATCAGGATTATCAGTTAAAATGTTATGTACAACTCTTCTTTCATAAGAGTTCATATTTTCAAGTTCAACCGGATTTTTTGTTGATGCTACTTCTCTTGCAATATTTTTAGCAAGTCTTTCTAAGTATTTTATCTTTTTTTCCTTATAGTTCTCAACATCTAGTATTAAATATGGGTAGTTATTTATATTATTATATACTACTTGTTTAACTATAGTAGTTAAAGCTTGTAAGGTTTGTCCATTTCTACCAATTAATATTTTATTATTATCTGAATACATCTTTATAGTTATTTGTTTATCTCTTATTTTTGATTCAAATGTTACACTAAGTCCCATATCTTTTAAAATGTTTTCAAGGAATTCCTTAATATACGCGATAATATTATCATATGTAGCTATATGAACTGATACTACTTCTTTTTTTAGTAAGCCTCCTTTTGATTTTGTGACATAATACATTACATCATCAGGAGTTACTCCCATACCTTCTAATGCTTGATTTAAAACCTCTTTTTCTTCTTTTCCTTCAAATACTTCTACTTGCATAATTAACCTCTCTTCTTCATTATTTCCATTTGAACTACATTAAATGCATTTGTTACTACCCAATAAAGAGCAATTGCAGATGGTAGTTGAAATGATGCAATACCAATAAACACAGTCATAAATATCAACATATATTTAGTCTGTTTAACCTGTTCAGGTGATGATGACATTGATGACATACTATGTTTAAATGATAGTGCTGTGAATATTAGTATTAAAGCGATTAGAATTATATAGTAATAATTTCCATCTTTAATACCAATTAGAGGTGTTGTTCCTAGTTGGAAACGCCAGAAATAATTTTCGAATATTGCCGGTACACGGTTTATTGCTTCTAGGAAAGCGAAGAATAGTGGCAATTGAATAAAAGATATCAAACAACTGCTCATTGGGTTGATATTATACTTTTGATATAAAGCTAATGTTTCTTGACTTTTCTTCATCATTGACTCTTGATCAGTCTTATTTGCATATTTCTTTTCAATTCTTTCCATTTCTGGCTGAATTTTCTTCATATTTTCTTGCTGTTTAGCAGTTTTTGCAGATACTGGCATCATTATCAATCTGATTAATAACCCGATTACCATAACAGATACACCATAATTTCCAAAAAGCTTTCCTAAATTAATTATGCACCATGCTAGTGGTCGAACAAATAGTCCAACCCAAAGTCCATTGTAGGACTTCTTTTCATATATTTTCATATTTTCGCATTTTGGTAATTCATCTAATTTAACACTCAAATTATTTTCATACTTTTTGTATTCTTCAAGTAGTTCTTTATCTTCTGGTAAACACAAAATGTTCGCTGTCAGATTCTGTCCAGTTTTCTCATTCACTACCCTTTTATTGTTATCATCAGATAAGTACTTTGTACAACCTGTTAATGTTAATAAAATTATTGCGAATAATACTACTATTTTCTTTTTCATATCTTCACCTATTTTTCTAAAGTTCTTTTTAATTCCGTCTCTAATTCTTTAAAACTTACATCAAGTGAACTTCTTTTAACTATTATAATATAATCTTGTTTATTTTTAAACAACTTTTTATTATTTGTTAATATCATTCTATATTGTCTTTTTAACTTGTTTCTTGTAACTGCATTCCCTACTTTAGTTCCAACGGCAATTCCAAATCTTGGATAATCAAAATTACTTTCCTTATTATATAATATAAAATACTTAGATTTCTTATATCTACCAGAGGCAATAATATTATCAAAATCTTTATGTTCTTTAACTATTTCATATTTTTTCATTAAAATACCTCCTACTTATATAAGAAAAAGCCACTTTGTGGCTTTATTTGCATAGCACTTTGCGTCCTTTTGCTCTTCTAGTTTTTAGAATTTTTGTATTTTTACGTGCAAAGAAACCATGTTTTTTTGCTTTTTTACGATTATTTGGTTGATAAGTTCTTTTCATAATTCTCCACCTCCGGTTCTTTTTGCTCAGAATAGATACTGATGCAATCTCAAAGCAAGGTTATTATATTATATTAAAATGATTAAGTCAATAAATTTAGACTTTTTTAAAAAAGTATTTTTTTCAATAATTGTTAATAACTCTAACGTTTTTCTTATTAATATTCTATTTTTCAACAATATTAACGTTAATAGTTAATAACTTTTAACTGGTTTTAAAAACTTTTTTTATAAATTTGTTGAAAATGTTGAAAAGTTAAACAAAATACTATATTATAGTACATTAAGAGTTGAAAACTTTGTTGAAAAATGTGGTAATAACTAAAATTCCATTATTTCTCTTTACTTTTTCAACTAAAAAGTTATAAAATTTAATTAGTTAATGAAGCTATGACAACATAGAACAACAGGGTGGTTATATGGATAGAGAAGAGTTATGGAAGAAATGTTTAGATTATTTAAAAGCACATACGAATAGTATTTCTTTTAATGTTTGGTTTAATGATGCAGAACTTGCAAAAATTGAAGATTCTACATTATATATTAAAGTTGCTAATACTTATTCTAAAGATTTTATTAAACAACACTATACCGAACTTTTAGAAGAGACTATTGAAAAATGCTCACCAGTTGCTTATTCATTTGAAATCGTAATTGAAGAAGAATTAAATAATAATGATAAAGTAAATGAAAAAGTTATAATTGAACAAACTTTAGATTTACCTAAATTTAAAGAGGATACATCAAACTTAAATCCTAATTATACCTTTGATAATTTTGTAATTGGTGAAACTAATAGATTTGCCGCTATGGTTGGTTTATCTGTAGCTGAACAACCTGGAAAAGTTTATAATCCTTTATTTATATATGGAAAAAGTGGTTTAGGAAAAACCCATCTGATGCATGCAATTGGTAATTATATAAAAGCCAATTCGAATAAATCAGTTTTATATGTTACTAGTGATACTTTTATATCAGATTTTACAAATTTATATAAGAAAGATGAAGAAAAGTATGAATTGGAACAAAACTTTAAAGATAAATATAGAAATGTCGATGTACTAATAATAGATGATATTCAATTCTTAGGTGGAGCTACAAAGACTCAAGATGAATTCTTTAATACCTTTAATTTTTTGCATCAAGGTCAAAAACAAATAATTATTAGTAGTGATAAATCACCAGATGATTTAAAGGTATTAGAAGATCGTTTAAAAACACGATTTAATTGGGGAATAACGGTAAATATTACTCCACCCGATTATGAACTTAGATTAAAAATAATTAAGAATAAAATTGCAGGAACAGATGTATCTGCACTTATAAAGCCAGAAGTATTAGAATTTATAGCAAATAATTGTGAAAGTGATGTTCGGCATCTTGAAGGAACTATAAATAGACTTTATGCAGTAACTGCTATATATTCTCCAAAAGAAATAAATTTGGAGTTTGCACAGGAAAACTTAAAGGATTATATAGGAAATTCTCTTTATATAACCAATAATATAGCAAAAATACAGAAAGCTGTTGCTGAATACTATGATCTGACAGTAGAAAATTTGAAAAGTAAAAAGCGAACGGCAAACATCAATAAAGCTAGACAAATAGCTATGTATATATGTAAGATGACGACGGAAGAAACTATTGAAAGAATTGGACTTGAATTTAATCGAGATCATGCAACGGTTATATATGCTTGCGATAAAATAGGAGAAGAATATAAAACTAACGATAAGTTAAAAGAGGAAATTAAAGAGATAAAAGTCAAAATTTCAAATTAATGTTAAAAACTTAATACTTATTAACAACTAGAATTAAAAAGAATTAGGCTATGTCAACAAAAATAAAGGGTTTGAGTTAGTTTTCAACTTTTTCAACCCCTATAATAATATCAATATAATAATAAATAAAATAAGAAAGAAGGAATTTTTATGAAATTTTCAATTAAAAAGAATATTATATTAGAACAATTAACAAATGTAAGTAAAGCTATTTCTACAAGGAATATTATACCTATATTAAATGGAGTTAAGTTTGAATTGACTAAAGAAGGATTATATTTAACAGCTAGTGATTCAGATTTAACAATTAAATCTTTTATTCCAGTAGATAAGATTGAAAAAATAGAAGAAGAAGGAGAAATTATTATTCAAAGTAAATATATACTTGAAATAATAAAGAAATTACCTAGTGATATAGTTAATTTTGAAGTAATAGATAGTTTAAAAATATTAATATATACTGAAACTAGCCAATATAATTTAAATTGTTTAAATAGTGTTGATTATCCACAAATAGAATTAAATGATAATACAAGTCATATTGAATTAAAATCAGGTATATTAAAGAAAATGATTAGACAAACTATATTTGCAGTATCAACACAAGAATCAAGACCCCTACTTACTGGTGTTAATATTAAAGTTAATGGTAATATATTAGAATGTGTAGCAACAGATTCATATAGACTAGCAAAAAAGACTATTAATTTAGATACTCCTTATAACGAAAATATAGATATAGTTATTCCTGGAAAAAATATTAATGAATTAGATAAAATAATTACAGAAGAAGATAAAACTGTAGAAATTCATATATTTGATAATAAAATTATGTTTAAATACGAAGGTATTAAATTTCAGTCTAATCTATTAAATGGGACTTATCCAAATACATCTAATTTTGTTCCTGCAGAATTTGCCTATATCATTTCAACTAAATTAAATGATTATTTTTCTGGTATTGATGGAGCATCATTATTAACTCAAAGTAAGGAAAAAAATATAGTTAAGATGGAAGCAATCGGAAATGAATTAATTATAAGTTCTTTTGCTTCTGAGATAGGAAAAGCTGAAAATAGAATTAATGTTCAAAGGAATGTTAATGACGATATCTCAATCTCATTTAGTGCAAAATATATGATGGATGCTTTAAGATCAATAGATGATGAAGATATAATTATATGTATGAATAGCGATTCTAAGCCAATTATAATTAAATCGGCAACCGATGAATCATTAATTCAATTAGTTTTACCGATAAAAACATATTAAAGGAATTTTTTAAAAGTTCCTTTTTTTTCGACAATTTTTTCTAATTTATAATGCTATTGTAACTCACCAAGAACGGAGGTGAATTATGAATAAATATATAGTAAATAGGAAAACTTTAGCTGTTCTACCTTGTGAATACAATAAATCTTTAGTTTATGAAGATAAGAATATGATAGTTATAGATGATACTCCTAATAATATAATTAAGAAAAGTTGTTTAAGATATGGTAGCAGTTTTGAAGGAAGGTTGAAAAGTTCTGAGTTATTAACAGGATCAAATTATAAATCCCCTATTGTTGTTAGTGGAACAAATAGATTAATATTTTTTCCAACATCTTCACCTAGATTAAAATCTGTAGCATGGATTAATATGGTTAATATAGATAAAATCTATTATAATGCTTTAAAACATGTTACAGTAATATCTTTTAACAATGGTGTTTTAATAGAATTAAATGTTAGCTTAAATATTATTAATAATCAACTTTTCAAATCTATGCAATTAGAACGTTTTTTAAAGAAAAAAAGAGGCTATGGAGCATAAATTTCTTTTTTATATATGTAAAGTGTGATATAATTATATTGTGGTATAGGTGTACCTCATAAGTATAAAAACCACTTAAAATTGAAATAAAGGGGGTTAAAATGAAAATTTTAAATTTAAAATTGCTTAATTTTAGAAATTATGAAAAATTAGAACTTTCTTTTAACCCATCAAAAAATATTATTATTGGTCAAAATGGAATGGGAAAAACTAATATAGTTGAAGCTATATATGTTCTTGCTTTAACTAAGTCTTTTCGAGGTTCTAAAGAAGAAGTAATTATAAAAAACAATTGTGACTTAACAAGAATTGAAGGAACAGTTGAAACTAATTATAAAAATGACTATAAAATAATAATTAGAAATAATTCAAAAAAAGTTAAAATAAATAATACTAATGTTGATAAACTTACGGATTATTTGTCAAATATTAATGTAGTTTTGTTTACTTCAGAGGATTTGAAACTTATAAAAGATACACCAAATACTAGAAGAAAGTTAATTACCATTGAATTATCACAATTTTCGAATGATTATTTAAAGATATTAACTTACTATAATAAAGTTTTAAAACAACGAAATTCTTACTTAAAAACTCTTTATTTGAATTCTAATGCATCAATAGATTATTTAAATATTTTGACAGATCAACTAATTGAATTAGGATTAAAAGTCTATGATTTTAGAAAAAAATTTATTGATGATATTAATTATTATGTTAGTAAAAACTATAAAAAAATTGCAGGTAAAGATGGTTTGATTCTTAATTATAAATCGGATTATGCTAATAAGACTAAAGAAGATTTAGTCAAGATTTATAAAAAAGAAAAAGAAAGAGATGTTGTTTTAGGGAGAACTAATATAGGAATTCACTTAGATGATTTTGATTTTTGTTTGAATGGCTATAGTCTTAAAGATTATGGATCTGAAGGAGAACAGAAAAACGCTATTATCTCTTTAAAAATGGGAGAAATAGAGATATTTAAAGAAAAAAAGGGTGATATTCCAATATTAATTTTGGATGATCTTTTTAGTGAGTTAGATGAAGAAAAAATAAATAATATTTTGGAATTTATTAGTGATGATATTCAAACATTTGTAACTACTACAGAATTAGATAAGGTTTCAGATAAATTAAAACGCAATAGTAAAATATTTAAAGTTTTAGATGGAACTGTTGAGGAGGAAATATATGAAAAATGATTATAATGATAGTGCAATACAAGTACTTGAAGGACTTGAAGCAGTAAGAAAACGTCCTGGTATGTATATTGGTACTACTAGTGAAAGAGGACTTCATCATTTAGTTTGGGAAATTGTTGATAATTCAGTTGATGAAGCTTTAGCTGGTTATTGTTCAGAAATCCAAGTAACTATTGAAAAAGGAAACATAATAAAAGTAAGAGATAATGGTAGAGGAATGCCAACAGGTATTAATGAAAAAACAGGCCTTTCTACAATCGAAACAATTTTTACAGTTCTACATGCTGGAGGTAAATTCGGTGGTGGCGGATATAAGGTTTCTGGTGGACTTCATGGTGTTGGTGCATCAGTAGTTAATGCCTTATCTGATTGGCTAGAAGTAAAAGTCTATAGAGATGGTGAAATACATTTCCAAAGATTTGAAAATGGAGGAAAACCTGCTGGAAAACTTTCTATTATTGGTGAATGTGATAAAAACAATACAGGTACAGAAGTAAGGTTTAAAGCTGATCCAGAGATATTTAAAGAAACTACCATATTCAATTATGATATTTTAGAACAAAGATTAAGAGAAATTGCTTTTTTAAATAAAGGTTTAAAAATTCTTTTAAGAGATGAAAGAGAAGATGAAAAAGTTGCTACTTATCATTATGAAGGTGGTATTATTGAGTATGTACAAATGCTTAATAAAAATAAGACTCCATTACATGAAAATGTTATATATGTAGAAGGTACTCAAGATAATATTATGTTAGAAGTTGCAATGCAATATAATGATGGATATAATTCTAATATTTATTCGTTTACTAACAATATTCATACAGTTGAAGGAGGAACTCATGAAGATGGAGTAAAACTTGCTTTAACTAGAGTAATAAATAATTATGCAAGAAATAATAAACTATTAAAAGATAATGATGAAGCATTAACTGGTGATGATGTTAGAGAAGGTATAACTATGATTATATCTTGTAAACATCCGGATCCTCAATTTGAAGGGCAAACTAAAACTAAATTGGGTAATAGTGAAGTTCGTAAAATTGCATCTGATCTTTTCCAAGAAGGTTTTGAAAGATTCTTAATGGAAAACCCTACTGAAGCAAAAATGATTGTTGAAAAATGTAGTACAGCTGCTAGGGCTCGTATGGCTGCTAAAAAAGCTCGTGAATTAACTAGAAGAAAAGGCGGCCTTGATAGTATTAATTTTATGGGAAAACTTACAGATTGTAAAAGTAAAGATCCTAGTGAATGCGAAATATTTATAGTCGAGGGTGATTCAGCTGGTGGTTCTGCTAAAGATGGTAGAAATTATATGACACAAGCTATTCTTCCTTTAAGAGGTAAAATTTTAAATGTTGAAAAAGCAAGATTAGATAAAGCTCTAGCAAATGCAGAAATAAAAAGTATGATTACTGCATTTGGAACTGGTATTGGAGAAGAATTTGACATTAGCAAATTAAGATATCATAAAATAATTATAATGACAGATGCTGATGTTGATGGAGCACATATTAGGACTCTTCTATTAACATTATTCTATAGATTCTTTAGACCTGTTGTTGAAGGCGGATATGTTTATGCAGCAACTCCTCCTCTATATAAAATAACTTATGGTAAAAATCAAAAATTAGCTATGACTGATGAAGAACTTCAGGAGATACTAAGTTCAATTCCAGAAAATACTAAAAAAGAGATTAGCAGATTTAAAGGACTTGGAGAAATGGACGCTATTGAATTAAGAGAAACAACAATGAGTCCTGAAAAGAGAACTTTAAAACAAATTACTGTAGAAGATGCCATGGCAGCAGATGCAGCATTTGATTTACTTATGAGTGACAATGTTGAACCACGACGTGATTTCATTGTTGAAAATGCTGGTTATGTTGTTAATCTTGATGTGTAGTAGGAGGGTAAATGTATGGATGGAAATATTGTAAAAAGAAATATAGTTGAAGAAATAAAAGAATCTTTTCTAGACTATTCGATGAGTGTAATTGTAGCTCGTGCCCTACCCGACCTTAGAGATGGTTTAAAACCTGTTCATAGAAGAATTCTTTATTCTATGTATGAAAATGGGTATACACCAGATAAACCTTTTAGAAAGTGTGCTAAAACGGTTGGAGAGGTTATGGGTAATTATCACCCTCATGGAGATTCTTCAATTTATGACGCAATGGTTCGTTTAGCTCAACCATTCTCAATTAGAAATGTACTTATTGAAGGACATGGTAATTTTGGTTCAATGGATGGTGATGGCGCCGCTGCAATGCGTTACACTGAAGCTAGACTTTCTAAATTATCTTTAGAAATGCTTAGAGATATTAAGAAAGATACAGTTGATTTTGAATCTAATTTTGATGATACAACAACAGAACCTACAGTTTTACCTTGTAGATTTCCTAATATATTAGTAAATGGTACGGTTGGAATTGCTGTTGGTATGGCAACAAATATACCTCCTCATAATTTAGGAGAGACAATTGATGGATGCGTTGCTTATATTGATAATCATGATATAACAACAGAAGAATTAATGAATTATGTTAAAGGACCTGACTTCCCTACTGGAGCTGTAATACTAGGAAATTCTGGTATTAGAAGGGCTTATGAAACAGGAAGAGGAACAATAACTATTAGAGGTAAGGTTTCAATTGAAGAACATAATGGGCATCAGCTTATTGTTATCACTGAACTACCCTACCAAGTTAATAAGAAATTATTTCAACAACGTATTGCTGAACTTGTTAGAGATAAACTTTTAGATGGAATTGCCGATTTACATGAAGAGACAAATCTTGAAAATGGTGTAAAAATAGTTATTACACTTAAGAAGGAAGCAAATGCAAATGTAGTTTTAAACAATTTGTATAAGCAAACTTCTCTTCAAACTAATTTTAGTATTAATTTGTTAATGCTGGATCAACAAAAGCCTAGAACTATGGGTCTTAAGGAAATTATTTCTAAATATATTGAATATCAAAAAGAAATAATTATAAGAAGAACAAAATTTGATTTAGGCAAAGCTGAAGAAAGAGTACATATTTTAAATGGTTATAAAATAGCTCTTGAAAATATAGACGATGTTGTTCATATAATAAGAAATTCTAAGAGTGATGAACAAGCTAAACAAACTTTAATGGATAGATTTGGTTTGACAGATATTCAAACAGAAGCCATTTTAGAAATGCGTTTAAGAAGATTAACTGCTTTGGAAAAAGACAAGATTCTTTCTGAACTTGATGAATTGTTAAAGAAAATTGAAGAATATAAGGCTATCTTGGCTGATGATCAATTAGTTTTGAACATTATTAAACAAGAATTACTTGAAATAAAAGAAAAATATGGTGATGAGAGACGTACATATATAGATATGACAGCTGTAGATTTTATTGATGATGAGTCATTAATACCTGAAGAAGACATAATTATTAGTATTACTGATAAAGGATATATTAAAAGATGTGTTTCAGATACTTTCAAATCTCAACACCGTGGCGGTGTCGGGGTTAAAGGAATGTCTACAAATGAAGAAGATTATGTTAAACATTTGGTTAACTGCTCTAC
>CAZWST010000013.1:0-31526 GCA_964636965.1 uncultured Muribaculaceae bacterium | reverse complement strand
TATTTATAATAATTAGATGATTAATTACCCATCTTAATTAATTATTAAAATAACTAAGTATATTATAAATTACATTAGATTGAATTAATATTTTAAAATAATACATATAATTTATAAAAATATATAACCTACTCTCCATTAGTATAAATTTTAAAGTAGGGGGTTTTAAAATTTTTTTAGTGTCTTTATATCTAATCAATAAATATAGAATCAATAATGTATAAATACACCAACCTCCCCTACAACATAAAAATAATAGAAGAGGGGACTTTAATTTTTATAATAAGCACATTTTAATCATTTATTAAGTGAAATTTTATAAATACCTATAAATAATAATGATTAAATAAAACTCTTCTTATATCCCTTATAAATAGGGTATTTGCATATTATAAATTAAATACACCTCTAAAGTCACTTCATTCTCCCCTCACCCACTACATTAAAAAAGAAAAGTAATTATACTTTTCTTGATTCAATTTCTGCAATTTTTTCAAATACTTCAGCAGCATTCTCATTATTAAGTTGTGAATAACCAAGTTCCCTTAAAGCTTGTACCTTAACAGTAAATAGTTGTTGTGTACGAGAAAGCTTTTCTTCATTCTTTGATTCAATATCACGAACGAATCTATCACGCGATTCAACTACTTTAGCTCTAGTAGGAGCTCCATTATTAAATAAATTAAACGCTGTATGAATTATACCTTCAAAGATAAATTGTTTATCTTCATTAAATCTAAATACATTTGGAGGAGTAAATCCCATAGCTTTTGATACATAACCTAATAAGTATTTAAGTTCCGGTGCATTATCCATACTTTGTAACATATGATACATATATTGTAAGGCATAGAAGTTTTCTTCATGATTAGTAGATTCAACCAATTTTTCTTTAATTAAGAAAGTAATATCACTTATTAAAGCATGTTCTTCTTTTTTTAGTCCTTTTAAATCTAAATAATCATTTTCAGAAGCCTCTTTAACGCCTTCGCTTAATCTATTTTCAACAGCTAACAGATAATCTGTAGTAACTTTAATTGAACTAACAGTACCTTCATCACCATCTTCAATATCTAACAATTTTAATAAAAGAATTTTCTTTTCTTTAGGCCACTTATTAATATTTTCTAGTTCCAAATAGTTATAAACCATTTGTCTTGATACTCCAAGATACTTTGCAAGTCTAACCTTTGATATTCCTAGTTCTTGTAGTAATTTATTTAATTGTTCCATTCCCCGAACTTCCCTTCTCTATTTTACATAGTTATCATATCAATTTAGACAAGATGTGTCAATAGTTTACAGTAAGAAAATGAAAAATAGTTGATTACAAAATATAAAGTTACTTTACAAATAAAAAAGAAGAGCCTAAGCTCTTCCTGCATATTTACCATCTTGAGTAGAGATAAGAATCTTTTCTCCTTGGCTTATAAATAAAGGCACTTTAACAGTATAACCTGTTTCGATTTTAGCATCCTTTGTAGCATTGTTAGTAGTATTACCCTTAACAGCTTCACTAGTTTCAACTATCTCATATTCAATCTTTTCAGGTAATTGAATACCAAGAATCTCACCTTCGTACATACTAATTGTAAGTTCAAGACCTTCTTTTAAATATTTAACTTGATCAGCAATCTTTTCTTGAGGTAATTCTAATTGTTCATATGTTTCATTATTCATAAACACATAAGAGTCTCCCATAGAATACAAGTATTGCATAGGTAGTCTATCTACTCTGGCTCTTTCAATCTTAATATTAGTGTTATAAGTGTCTTCTACTAAAGCACCTGTTCTAAGATTTCTTAATTTCATTTTCATAAATGCTGAACCTTTTCCAGGTTTAACATGTTGGAATTCTTCAATTAAACAAAGTTTTCCATCAATTATAATGGTCATACCATTTTTAATTTCATTAATATTAATGTTCATGATATGCACCTCCTCTTAATATTTCTTACTTTTTCTTTTCGACTTTTTCGTTTTGTACTTCTTCTTCGAACCAACAACTTTTTTTCCATAAAATTGAGTATTTGGTTGAACTCTTGAATAAAATTGATTGGCTTGAGCAATTATCAAGTTCCTGTAGTCTATAAAATCTACAAGTTGAGTATGTACAATTATATGCTTGCCCATATTTCCATCCTAAATCAATTATTTACCAATTTTTGTTTCTTTGAAGATTTGAACTGACTTACAAAAAGGACAATATTTCTTTATTTCCATTTTTTCTGTATCATTTTTTGTATTCTTTTCAGTATGTCTTCTAGTCATTTTACCACATTTTGAACATTTAAGTCCTACAGCAGTTCTAGCATCTGTTTTTCCTTTAGCCATTTTATTGCCTCCTCACTCGTCAAACTAAGAGTATTTTAACACATAATAGACTACTTTTCAAACAAAAAGTTAGATATTTTTCTACTTAGACGACTATTTATCGGATATTTATAATTATTTACAGTATTAGCATATGAAAGATTTGGTGAAACTATCACAATTGAATACTTCGGAGCTTCAATTGGTGCATACATTATAAATGATCTAGAAGTAGTTGGAATACCACTATAAAAAGTTTCACTAGTACCTGTCTTACCAGCCGCATTTATTGAGTGATCCACATAACTAGAAGCAGTTCCAGAAGAAATAACTTTTCTAAATCCTTCTTGTATTCTATCTAAATCAGAAGGTTTAATATCTACTTTACTCAAAACTTCTGGCTCATTAATATCTATTTTATTTCCTTCCGAATCAATTGCATAATCAACTATTCTAAGTTTTAAACGAACTCCATCATTAGCAATAGTATTAATATAACTTGTAAGCATTAAGGGTGTATAAGTATCATATTGACCTATTACATAATTTAATAACAAATCCCCACTTATTCTTGAACCAGTAATACCTAGTTTTTCTTCTAAAATATCAATACCCGTATAATCTCCTAAACCATAACTTTTAAAGACACTTCTATATTTATTAAAATCTTCCATTGTCGGGTTAAAGAGCATATCATATGTGTAATTTCTTCCTGTTACTTTAATAGCGTTTATAAACTGATAATAGTTAGAAGATTTTGCTAAAGCATCAATGTCATTTAAACTACCAAGTCTTGCCCACGAACATTTACTAGGCATATTTTTAATTTTCACACAAGAATCATTAACTTTTCTATTAATATCTATAACTCCATTTATAAAGGCAACACTTTGACTAGCGCCTTTAACAACAGATCCAACAGTATAAGAATTAGTAAGAACACCAAGTACATCAGGAGAATAATTATTATTTGCATCAAAACCAGCTATTCCTACTATAGCGCCAGTACCCGGATCACTTACTATAACATAACTACCCTTATAATATTTGCTACTAGGATACTTTTTGGCATTTTCAACTTCTTCTTTTAAGATTTTTTCTATTTCCATCTCTTCTTCAATATCAATATTTAAAACTAAGTCATTTCCTCGCTTTTCCTCTTGTACAAGTTCTAAAACTCCATTATTAAACTTATATATAGCTTTTTCACCCCTCAAATATTCTTCATAATATTTTTCAATAAACGATACACCAACTGTATCATCCAGACTGTATCCCTGATTTAAATAATCATTCACATTTTCTTCTGCAATTGAACCAATTGAACCAAATAATTGATTTAAAACAGAATCATAATTATAATGTCTAATCCATTTAACATTAACATCCAAACTATCACTGTTAAGTAAATTAATTTTATTAAGTTCTTCTTCAGTTATATCACTTTTAATAATTTTTTCTCTAAAACTATATCCATTATTAAGTATATTATAAATATAGACTTCTGACTCGTTAATATTGCTTATATCATCATCACTTATAAATGTATATTTATATTCTTCCAGTTCAGTTTTAGTTATTAGAGATGATTTATATCTATCTATTATTTTATTATCTAATAAAGCATCAATTTTATCTTTATTCATAAAATAATAATATCTTTTTTTATCTTTTACGCTTACAGAAACATTTGATAAATCTAATATATCAGAAAGACTTTTGCAAAGATTTTTAATGTCTACTTCTTTACTTTTTTTATAAACTAAAACTTTTATTCCTTTATTATCTACAAGCACTCTTCCTTTACTATCAAGTATCCTTCCTCTTGGAGCACTTTTTCCATAAAAAGTATTATTAAGTATACTATTACTTTGCATTAAATAATAATCGTGTTTATTAATAATAATATCAAAAAGTATTATTATTACAATAAGATTAAGAATTAAAATAAATATTTTTAAAATTATAGTCTTTTTCATATTAATATTATTAGTAAATAATCATAAAATATAATAGATATGGAGGAAATATGTTAAATGTCATTAAAAATTATATATCTATCATGAAAAAAGAAGATATAGTTAAATTTGCAAATAAAAACAATTTAAATATATCTACTAGTGAATTAGATTTTATATATTCATTTATTAAAGAAAATTATGAATATTATTTAAAGAATCCAGATAGTTTAGATATAAATAAATACAAAGATAAATTTAGTAAAGAAAACTTTGATTTTTTAAGTAATTTAATTAACAAATATAAAAGGATGATTATTAAATAATCATCCTAATTTATTATTATTCCAGAGTCTTCATTATTCTTAGCATCATCATCTAAAGCTTCATCAATATTCTCTTTATATTTTTCTACAACTACCTCTTTATATTCATTGTAGTATCCCTTATAACTTGAACTTGCAACCGATTTTTTGTTTTTAATAAAACCAAAACTTAATTCACCAACAACACTTATATATTTATCATAAACCGTAAGTAAGTAGTAGTCATCTACTTGCATTAATGAATAATCATCATCAGTTATTTTGTACTCCTCAAACACTTTAGAAGCAAATATTTTCATCTCATCAAGATTTTCAAGACCTTCACGATTAAGTACTTCTGTTAAGACATCTTTTGTACGCATATCTAATTGTTTTTGTTTGTAGATATCCATACAAAAATCATATAAGAAAAATATAGCAATTGCGCCAATTGGTACTAAAAGTAAAAAGACAAAGCCACCATTATACATTTTTCTTCTTCCGTAAACATCTGTTGCCATTAAATCCGCCTACCTTCAAAATAATTTTATAATAAATAACCAAAACCTGCAACTTATTTATTCATAAAATCAGTCAAGTACTTGCAAATATTTTCAGCAACATTCATAGGTACAACTGAAGCAATTTCCTCAACACTTGCTTCACTCATCTTTTTAACACTACCAAATTTTTTAATAAGTTCTTTTTTTCTTACATCACCAATTCCTTCAATATTATCAAGAATTGACGCAATTGATCCTTTGCTTCTTAAAGTTCTATGATAATTAATCGTATATCTATGAACTTCATCTTGGATACGTGTTAAATAATGAAACACATTACTAGTTCTATCAATCGGGATTAATTCCTCAGTATCTCCATCAAGTAAATCATTAGTTCTATGTTTATCATTTTTAACCATACCGCAAACCTTAATTCTTTTATCTAATCCCAAAGACTCTAAAGTCTCTTTTATAGCATGAACCTGAGTAATACCACCATCAGCAAGTATTAAATCAGGTAGTTCTGATTCTTCCACTAAAGCACGATAATACCTTCTATAAGTAACTTCTTTCATTGTATGATAATCATCATTAACATCAACTGATACTTTATATTTACGATAATCATTCTTAGAAGGTTTTCCATCTTTATAAACAACCATACCAGAAACTGCAAAAGACCCAAAAAGGTTTGAATTATCAAAAGAATCAATTCTATGTATCTTCATATTTAAAATATTTTCAAGTTCTTCATTAGCTCCACTTGTACGCATAATCTCTCGATTAATAGTTTCAAAATTATTACTTAAATTAATTCGAGCATTCTCAAGTGCTAAATCTAAAAGTTTTTTCTTACTACCCTTGGTAACAGTTATAACTTTAGTATCTAACATACTACCTAACATATCCAAATTAAGTTCGCCATTAGTAACAATTTCCTTAGGTATTTCATTTTTAGCATAAAATTGACCGATAAATGACTCACAATCATCTATGTAATCATCTCCAACTGGCATAATACTATTCTTTTGACCAACTAATTTACCATTACGAATAAAGAATATTTGAATAGATATAAAGCCATTTTCAAAATAATAATTTATAATATCGCGATTAACAAAATCATGTAATTCAACTTTTTGTTTTTCCATAATAATTTTAATATTATCTAGTTCATTCTTTAATTCAAGAGCTACTTCATAATTCATATTATTAGAGTGAATTTCAATTAAGGACATTAACTTCCTTATTAAAATATCATCATTACCATTAAGAATAGAAAGTATTTCTTTTTCCATTTCATCAATTTTTTCTTTATCAATTTTTTTAACACAATAGCCTAAACATTCATGAATGTGATAATATAAACAAACTTCTTTCTTTTTACCATCACATTTTTTTAAAGGATAAAGTCTATTAATTAAATTAACCATTCTTCTAGCAGCATAAGCATTAACATAAGGTCCAAATAAATGTTTTCCATTACTCTTTTTAACATGCAAATATCTTACTACTTTTAATGTAGGATAAGGATCTTTCTTATATTGAATATAAGGATAACTCTTATCATCTCTTAAAAGTATATTATACTTTGGATCATATTTCTTAATTAAATTTAATTCAAGGATAAATGATTCAAGTTCCGAAGACGTAACTATATATTCAAAATCAACAATTTCCGATACTAACTTCTTAGTTTTACCAGTAACTCTACCAGTAAAATAAGATGTTAAACGATTTTTTAAATCTTTAGCTTTACCTACATAAATAATAACGCCATTCTTATCCTTCATTTGGTAACTTCCAGGAAGATGAGGAACTAATGCTAATTTTTCTCGAATCATTTCAATCACCACCCATATTATACCATGAAATCTTGTCGAATTTGTATAGTTATGCTAAAATACTTATAACAAAAAAGGGGGGGGATATTTGTAATGAGTAATTTTATGTGGTCAAAAAATGAAATTAAAGAAAATGGGATATCTGAAGTTTTAAAGCAAGAACTATGTAAAGAATTAGAAAATGTCGATGAAAAAACTACCCTATCATATAAAAATAGTAGAACATCTACATTCCGTGAATTCAAAAAAAGATATAGAAAAGATTTAAAAACGCAAAGAATAGATTTAGGTGGTATTACAGATACAAACCTATCTTTTGTTCAAGAATTAGATAAGGAAATATATCAGCCTTTTGATACAGCCTGCCCTAGTATAATGCCTGAAAATCTCATTCAATTTTCAATAAAGTTCTATTCTTTTTTAAATGATCCAATGCTAACAAAAGAATATATGTTATATCTATTAAATGAAAGAAATCACATAAATATCGGATATGCTGAAGGACAAAATGTAACTAAACTTTATAAAGGATGTATAAAAAAAGACCAAACTACTAGCATATACTTATCATACTATATTGAAAATAATCTTACTGATTTTATCAATTTTCTGCATGAAACAGCGCATGTGTTAGCAACTAAATTATTTCATGATAAAATGAATCCTTTAATAAAAAAACATTTTATCGAAGTAGAAGCCTACTTTATTGAGTTCTTAGCATGTTATTTTTTAGGAATAGACACTAAAGATGAAACCCTAAAAGATACTTTAATATTTAAATCTTTAGAAGAAGTCTATGATCGTGGAAAAACATTAATTATTCAAGACTTGGCAGCTAAGCATATATTTAGACCAACAGATACAAGAATAAAAGAAGAATTAGAAAAACTAAGTATAAATAGTGAAATTTCCCCATTAGATGAATACTTAAAAAATTATTATGGTCAAATAAAAGATATTTATAATTCAATTCTAATTGCTTACGACCTCTATTCCTCATGTAATGAAGATATTGAAAAATGTCTTTATGAATATAAAAGATTTTTATCATCAGATATTACTGACCCAACAAAATTATTTAAAGAGTTTAACATAACCTATCCATACGATGAATGTAAAAACGCAATTCAAGCTATAAAAAGATTTAGTAGATAAAATATAAGGATGCTTAGGAGTGAAAATATGCAACTAATAAATGAATACACATATGAAATAAAAAAATCCAAATTTATTGGAAAATACTATGAAGTAAATAGTATTGATGAAGTAAATGAAATAATTGAATCATTAAAAAAAGAGCATAAAAGAGCAAGACATATGCCCTATGCATATAAAATTGGACCATTAGCTAAAAAAACTGATGATAAAGAACCATCTAATACTGCCGGTTCTCCAATATATAATATGATAGAAAAAAGAAAATTAGATAACGTCCTAATAGTCGTGATAAGATACTTTGGTGGAGTTAAACTTGGAGCTGGTGGACTTACAAGAGCCTACCTAGAAGCCACAATTAAAACTATTGATTATAATTCATAAAATAAAGATCACTTAATATATATTATTAGGTGATTTTTTAATGAAAAAATATATAACTTACGGTTTGTTACCATTTACCTTAATGTTTTTTACATCAATTATATTTAGTTTGTTTAATTTATTTTCAATAGAAGTAAATAAATTCTTTTTTCTAATATTTATAGTAATAATTATGCTTATAAGTGGATTTTATTTAGGATTAAACATCAAAGATAAAGGATATCTAAAAGGATTATTATATGGTGTTATTATATCATGCATTATGTTTATCTTAAGTTTCATTCTTGCAAGTAGTCATTCTTTATATAATATAATTTACTATACAATAGTAATTGCGTCTACTACACTTGGAACAATGATTGGAATAAATAAAAAATAAAAAGGACATTATTTGTCCTTTGAATCTATTATTATAGTAACAGGTCCATCATTAAGTATTTCAACTTTCATATCAGCACCAAATACGCCTTCATATGTATTAACATGTTCATTTAGTCTCTTATTAAGTTCTTGATATAAAACTAATGCATCTTCACCCTTCATTGCATTTATATAACTAGGCCTGTTGCCTTTTTTAGTATCAGCTTGTAAAGTAAACTGAGAAATAGATAAAATTGATGCATCAGGAATATCTAAAATAGATTTATTCATAACCCCATTATTATCATCAAATATTCGCAAATTAATAACTTTTTTATAAATATAATCAACATCATCTAGTGTATCAAGTACGTTAACTCCCACCAATAAGTTAAATCCTTTACCAATTTTATTTATTAGTTTCCCATCAACAGAAACACTACTAGATAATACTCTTTGTACAACTACTCTCATTTAATACCTCTTAATATTTGTAATAAAGGGAAGTGTCCTAAGTTCATCCATAAAAAGATCTAAATCATCTTTATTATTTACTTTAATTAGTAAGTCATAAAAAATGACACCATTTCTATTTATTTCATTGATACTACTTACAATAACATTTCTCAACGTTGCTTTAGTAACAATATCTAATACATTTGCATTTAGTCCATTAGTTTCAAGAGTCATCTTAGAAACATATTGTTTAGCATTTTCCCCTCTAAATTCATTCCAAGACACTTCAATTAATCTACTATCTAAATCTTTTATATTAGGGCAATCCTTACGATGCACAGTAATTCCTTGACCCTTCGTGATATATCCAATTATCTCCTCACCATAAACAGGTTTACAGCAGCTAGCTAAATTAACTAATATATCATTACAGCCGGAAACTATAATATCATTTTTATAATTAGTTTTAGGAACGTTTGTGTTGTTCATTATCTTATCAACAAGCAAATCTTGAACATTTCTTTTATCTTCAAACAAAAGATTAGATATATATATAGGAGTATATCTAAGTGAACCTATATTTAGATATACATCATCAAAATTACTTAGTTTTAAATCTTTAACAACTTTACTTTGTCTTTCTTCAGTTAAAGCATCTTGTATACTTAATTTTTGTCGTCTAAGTTCTCTTTCTAATAACTCTTTACCTCTAATAATATACTCTTCTTTATCTTGTTTAGAAAAATACGCTTTAATCTTACTCTTAGCGGCAGTTGTTCTAACAAAATTAATCCAGTTTTTATTAGGAGAAGAATTTTTATCTGTCATTATTTTAACAATATCATTATCATTTAACTTATAATCTAGTGGTACCATTTGCTCATTAACAATAGCACCAACAGTTGTATCCCCTACTTTAGAGTGAATACGATAAGCAAAATCAATTGGAGTTGACCCATTAGGTAACTCAACAACATCTCCTTTAGGTGTATAAACATATATAGAAGAAGATAATAATTCTTGTTCAATATTTAAAGCAAAAGCATCATCATCTTTAATATCATCACTGCTGGCTTCAATTGTATTTCTAAACATTTGAAGTTTTTGTTCCATAACACTTTGAATATGACGTGAATTTTTTTCCTTATAAGACCAGTGAGAGGCAACACCATGTTCAGCTATCTCATTCATCTCTTTAGTACGAACTTGAACTTCGACAGGGAATCCATTTGGACCGAATACACCAGTATGTAAAGATTGATAAGAATTGCCTTTAGGCATCGCGATATAATCTTTAAACCTTTTTGGTATTGGTCTGTAAATCGAGTGAATTAAACCTATTATTAAATAACATTCGCTTTCTTCTTCACAAATAACACGGATACCCAAAATATCATAGATATCACTCCATTTTTTACCATTAGAAAGTTTATTATATAAACTTGATACAGATTTTACTCGTCCCTTTATTTCAAATTTTATATTACTATCTCTTACAAGTTCCGTAATTTGATCCATTACGGTAGATAAGATGGATTCAAGTTCAGCTCTTGGTGCTGGAAGTTCAGCTTCAATATCTGCATAAACATCAGGTTTTAAATATCTAAAACTTAAATCTTCAAGTTCACTTTTTAATTGATTAATTCCAAGTCTATGAGCAATTGGAATTAAGACATTCCATGTTTCTAAAGCTTTTTGTTTCTGCTTTTCTTTGCTTAATCCCTCATTAGTTCTTAAATTATGGACACGTCCTGCAAGTTTTAAAATAATAACTCGTACATCCTCAGATAAAGCAACTAATACTTTTCTTAAATAAAGAGAAGATGATTCTGATGCATCTAGTAAATGAAGCCTATTAACTTTAGTCAAAGAAACAACAATGTTTTTTACATCATCTCCAAAAAGATGCCCAAGTTCATCAAAAGATGATGATCCATGATCAATTGTTTCATGAACAAGAGCAGAAATAACTGTTTCAGCATCTGTATTTAAATTTGCAACTATTATTGCAACTTCAATGGGATGAACTATATAATCATCTCCATTTTTTCTCTTCATTCCCTTATGTTGCTGCTTAGCAAAATCAATTGCTTTTCTTATTAAAGACATTTCCGAATCAAGATATCCATTATCTTGACATATCGTCAAAAGCTCATTAATTCTTGTCTCCATTATTATCACTTTCCTTATATTTTTTTACAATATAATCCTCATATAATTTATTTTCCGTATTTAAAATATCATTTACTATACTTGCAAGTGTTAAGCCTTTAGCTCGTCTCCAAGTATACTCTTTATGATATTCCCATAAATCTATTTCCTTTACAAATCTAAACCCGCTTCTTACCATTTCATTCTTTTTTGTCTTTAATGCTGGTAAGACTTTAATATAAAGTTCATTTTGTGTTGTAAATTTATTTTCCATAACATCACCATAATATTTCTTGAGTTCCCATCATATATAATTATATAACAAATGGATTAAACTTTAAAGGAGATTACATGAAAAATATATTTTTAAAGTCAACCATAATATTATTAATTGGCACAATGATTTCTAAATTACTTGGATTTTTTATTAAAATAATCTTAGTTAGAATCATTGGGGACGGAATAAATATATATTCTCTTATTATGCCAACATATTCTCTGCTTATCGCGATAACTCAGCTAGGTTTACCTTACGCTATTTCATGTATCATGGCCAAAAATAATAATCGAGGTATCCACTTAATAGCAAGTATAATCCCAATTACACTTTTATTTAATATTATAGTTATTGCGTTAATTATTCTGTTTGCACCAATACTTGCAAATGATTTACTTAAAAGTCCCGAAGCCTACTTTCCAATAATATCAATATGTTTTGTTTTACCATTCACAAGTATTTCAGGAATTATAAAAGGATACTATTTTGGTAAACAAAATATGGTACCAAATGCAATAAGTACAATTATTGAGCAAATAGTAAGACTTGGTTTACTTATTATAGTCGTACCAATTCTTTTAAAAAAATCTATTATCATGGCTGTTTCAGGTTATATAATCATTTCAGCAATATCTGAAATAGCACAAATAATTGTCTATATGTTTTATTTGCCTAAAAATATAAGTATAACACTAGCCGACTTAAAAATAAGAGTGCCAATAATAAATGAAATACTATCTATATCTATTCCTAATCTTTCAGGTAGATTAATAGGTAATATTTGTTATTTCCTGGAGCCAATTATTTTAACCAATATTTTATTGTTTGTAGGATACTCAAGTTCTTTCATTCAAAGTGAATATGGAGTATACAATGCTTACGTTATTCCAATACTTACCATGCCAGCATTTATATCCCTTGCAGTAAACACAACTCTTATACCAGAAGTATCAAAAAATTATAATAATAAAAAGTATATAAAGAAGATTTTAAGAAAATGTATCTTTGTATCATTACTTATCGGTATAACTTACTGTATATTCTTATTTTTTAGAAGTGATATACTTTTAGATATTCTATATAATACCAAAAGTGGAATAAACTATATAAAATTACTTGCCATATTTTTTCCCTTATTTTATATAGAAGGACCATTATCGAGTGTTTTACAAGGATTAAATTTATCTAAATATACCATGGAAACTACTTTATTTGGTTGCATTATTAAAATAATATCTTTAAGTGTCTTATCATTTTTTAGTATTGGTATATATGGATTAGTAATCTCAGAAATAATCGATATCATAGCAGTCAATTATTTAAATATCAAAAAATTATATAAACTCGGATACATATAAAAAGGAGTTTATTAAAACTCCTATCCTTCTTTAATTATATTGATGGCTTTTTCCATTTCAACTTCATACTTAATAGCATCTTCACCACCAACAGCAGTAACAAATTCTTCTTCTTTCATGCCATATTTGTCTGCTTCTTCCTTAATCTTATTCTTAATATCAGCCTTAGTAGCACTGATTTTTTCTGCTTTTACTACTTCTTCTAATAAATATCTAGTTTTAATTCTAGCAATAGCTTGAGGTTTTAGAGTTGATCTAAAATCTTCCATCTTAGTACCAACCATAGTTAAATATTGTTCTAAAGTAGCTCCTTGCATTTTTAATTCTTGTTCTAATTGCGAAGCCATTCTATCAATTTCTCCATCAATAATTTCATTATTGATTTCAACCTTCATGTTATCAGTAGCTTTTCTTAAAAGTTCATCAATATATTTATCATCTTCAGCTTGTTCTTTTTGTTTAGTTAATTCTTCTTTAACATTCTTTTCTAAAGTCTCTTTTGAATTAACTCCTTCAATTCCTAAATCTTCGAAGAATTCTTTATTCATCTCAGGTTCAATTCTTTCTTTGATTTCACGAACAGTAACGCTAAATTCTACATCCTTACCCTTAAGTTCAGGAGTATAGTTTTCAGGGAATTTTAATTTTAATACTTTTTTCTCTCCAACCTTCATTCCAACAATTCCATCTTCAAATCCTGGAATAAAAGTGTTAGAACCGATTTCTAATGGATAATTAGCACCAGTTCCTCCTTCTAGTACTTTTCCATCAACAACACCTTCGAAATCAATAACAGCTGTATTACCTTTAACAACTTCGCCATTTTCTTTAACAACGATTTCAGCCATGTGTTCCATTATATGGTGTATTTCATGTTCAACTTCTTCTTTAGTAACACTAACCTTACCACGTTTAACACCTAAATCTTTATATTTACCTAACTTAACTTCAGGTCTGCCAATTAAAGTAAATTTAACAGTAATACCATCTTTATCGATTTTTTCAATGGAAACAGATGGTTCACAAACAATATCATTCTTCTTATCTTCAATTAATTTTTTATATTCATTATCAATTACTATATCAGCAGCATCCATAAATAGTGATTCAATGCCGGCTTTCTTTATAAATATTTCTTTTGTTACAGATCCTTTTCTAAATCCATCAATTTTAATATCCTTTTTCTTTTTATTAAAAGCTTTGTCAAGAGCATCTTCCCAGTCTTTACCCTTAACTTCAACAGTAATTTCTTTTACGTTTTTCATCTTTTCTTCCTCTTTTCTTACTCTTAAAATTATATATTAAAAGTACATCTAAATCAAGAATTATCGCATTTTTGCATAAAAAAAGAAGCCAATAAACAAAATTGGCTTAATAAATATAAAGTATTTATCTACTTCTACCTTGAGTTTGAGCAACATCAAGATTTCTTTGATAATTAATAATCGCTATTTTTTGTCTCAATTGACCATCTAAAAAATCTAGTTTATGAATGTAATCTTTGTACTCTTCATTGCTTAAAAATTTTTTGTATTTAAGTTCAACAATAGACTTCAATCTTTGTACCTCATCTAAAAGAATCATAAAATCTCCTTCATCAGAATCATCATCATCTTGGAATAAAAAATTCATAATTATTTGAGATAATCTATCAAACTTTTTGGAAAACTTCTTGGATAGCAAGCTATCTATCATAACAGGTTCATATATAGTAACATTATTTACACTTATATAAGGTTTATCTTTTACACTTTTAGGTTTAAAACTATAACCATCTAAATCATATTCCATGTAGACAATCTTACCAGTCAAATTATCTTTTTTTACCATATAATTACTCATTTTTTACACCTCCTTGTAAAGAAACTTTATATTAATTCATTAAATCTGGTCTTCTATCACTCGTTCTTTTTATTTGTTCGCTCTTTCGCCACTCACTAATATTTTTATGGTGGCCTGATAAAAGTACATCAGGCACACTATGGCCATCATATATAGGTGGTTTAGTATAAGTAGGATAATCAAGAAGCTTATCACTAAATGAATCATTTATATAACTTTCTTCTCTAATAACTCCATCTAAAAGCCTAATAACAGCGTCACTTATAGCCATAGCCGGTATTTCTCCACCTGTAAGGACAAAATCTCCAATTGATATTTCACCATCAATATAATAACTTATTCTTTCATCAATTCCTTCATAGTGTCCACATATTAATATAATATGCTCTTCCTCACTTAAATTAACAGCTTGTTCTTGCTTAAATGGAACACCAGCTGGACTCATTAAATAAACTTTTGAATTATTCTTCTTAACCGAGTTAATTGCGTCAACTACTGGTTCTACCATCATAACCATACCAGCCCCACCACCATAAGGTGTATCATCAACTTGATTATTATTAAGTTTTGAAAAATCTCTAATATTAATAACTTCTACCGAAACAAGCCCTTTATCAATAGCTCTTTTAATAATTGATTCAGACAAGAAATTATCAAACATATGAGGAAATAAAGTTAAAATGCTTATTTTCATATTATCAATCCCTTTGTACTATCTTCAACATATAAAGCTTTTTCATCTTTGTTAAAACACTTAATAAACTGTCCCTTTAAAGGTATATAAAAGTCTTTTTCTCCTTGTACCTTTAACAAGGAATTATCACCAACTATATAATCAACTACTTTACCGAGCATTTCTTTAGAACAAACTACACTTGCATCTATTAAATCATCAAGTAAGTATTCATCTTGGTTTAAATTTAAATCATCACGATTAACAAAGACATTTTTACCCTTGAACTCAAGCACATCATTTATATTATTAAATCCTTCAATAGTAATCATGTCATAACCCTTGTGTACACGATAGCTCATTATTTTATAACAAACATTATCAATATAAATATTTTTACCAATAGAAAAAACTCTAGATTTAAATTCAAAATCAGATTTTATTCTAAATTCACCTTTAATTCCATGAGTATTAACGACTTTTCCAACAAAAACACTTTCCATAAATACCTCTTAAGTGACTATTATAAACAATCTACTTTATATTTTCAAGTATATTGTCTACTACTAAATTATCGTAAACATATCTTTTAGCAGCAAATTCTTCACTACTATGTATAACTTCTCCAATAATAAACTTATTTTCTCTTAATTTTCTTACAAATTTATCACTATAAAGATTTATATCCATTGTAAAAAAATCATACTTTTTAAAAATAAAATTCTTTAAATAATTATTCGAGTTAATAATATAGCCTGTAATATAATTTGGTCTATTCTTATAAAACCACTTTAAAGTCTTCTTATTATCACTTAAAATGGCAAATTCACCTTCATAATTATCTAATACTTCAGCAACTTCTTTTTCAAATAAATTATTTCTTAATTTAGTATCAAGTCGCAATATCAAAGGAACATTTCCTTTAACTAAATCAAGTACTTCTTCTAAAGTAGGTATTTGATACTTGGCAATATAAGAAAGTTCATCGTAACTTATTTCTAGTAAATCTTGATCTACGTGAAGCATTCTTTCTAAATTATGGTCATGAAAACATATTAAAGTCCCACAACCAGTCATCTTAACATCTAATTTTATTATATAGCCAAACTTATTTGCTCTTGCTATAGATTGTAATGTATTTTCAAAAATTCTCTCATTATCATATATACCATGATACGCAATATAATTGCTTTTAAGAAAATCTAAATTTTTCATATTATTTCACCAAAATAATTATAGCAAACTAAAAGGAGTTATAAAACTCCTTTATAAGATTTTTTTCTTCTTTCCATCATTATTTTTTATCATTTTCATCATTTCCAACCTAAAAGCATTTTTTTCATTCTTTGAAGAAGTAAGTGAGAGATAATCATTTAACGTAAATGTTGCAAGATTCTCTTCACCAATGCTTAAATAAGCTTCAATAACAAAAGTAATATTTTCTTCATTGCAAAGTACACTAGTATATAAAACTATGTAACTCAATATGTCTACATCTGTTATATCATAAGGTAAATCAATTGATACATAATTTTTAAAAGCATTAAAATATTCAACATTAACTTCTGTGGTTGGATCTTTTTCATCATACATTTTTAAGAACTTACTCTTTATATCACTAAATTCTTTTGAATAAACATATTCTTTATATGGAATAACTTTCTTACCCAAAGACATTTCTCGACCTTTTTTCTTTAATTTATTAAAATCTTCCTTATTAAGTTTCTTTTTATCTAAAATATGCCTAATTCTTTTAGTAAGAAAACTATACGATGTATCAATATAATTAGCAATTTCAGTTGAAGACAAGCCATAATTTTCAACATAATACCAAATTTCTTTATCAAGTTCCATTAAGGCTTTCTTTTCCTGCTTTTTTTGTCTTTTGCGCTGATATCTAAGTATATCTTTCTCTGTAATTTTTCCTTGTTCAATCAAACGCTTTTTACTTCTTCTAACTCTGCTTTCAGTAAGTACTTTAGTTTCATCTTGTTCACACATTTCTTTAACAGTGTATCCTTTAATCAATAAAGCTAAAACCATTTTATCAACAGAGGCAAAACTAGTTTTTCTTGCATCTTTAATTTCTGATATTCTATCATGATTGATAAGTCCTTCATCATCAAGTTTACAAATTATTCTATTAACGTAAGTACTTGATATTTCTTCAACATTATCAGGATTTAATAAACGATAAATTTCTGACTGACTAAGCCCATCATTATAGTATTTTTTTACCATTTCTTTATAATAAGCACGTCTATTATCAAAAGCATTATTAATTATTTCTTGTGTAATATACATTCGAAGTTTAAGATCGTTAACGATTTTCATTAATTCACTTTCTTCAATTGATAATTTCTTTCTAATATAAGGATAAAAATAACCGGCATTTAAATATTTAATAATTTTTATTTCTCTATTATTTAAACTAGTATCAATTTCTTTAACTTGAATAGGTTCCTTACGTCTTTTATAAGTTCTGCCTTCATTTTTCCTTTTTAATGCTATAATATAATTAATACTTACATCTAATGAAACAGATATAATTTTATAAGGTATATCAAATTCAATTAAAGCAAGTATCTTTTCATCTCTAATCTTTATTTCTTCTTCACTTAATTTAGAAATACTTTTATTTAATAAAGAAATAGTTGATGTGCAAACATCAAAAACTGCTTCAATAATATTATATGGGATATTAAACTCCAGTAAAGCTATGATAAGTTCATTCCTTTTAGCAACCATATCCATTTCTTCTTCTTTACCATTTTTAACATCCGTTGAATCAATTTCTCCATCTTCAATTAATTCATTTACATATCTACTAACAGTAGTTCTAGCATAACCAGTTTCACGGCAAATTTCAGTCTTACTATAATTAGCTAAAATAAGCTTCTTTATAGCTTCTTTCTTTAACGCTTTAATATCTACCTTTTCTTCATCATCATTATTTTTCTTTTTTAATTCTCTTTCATTTATTCTTTCAATTGCATCTTTAATTTCTAAAATAATTTTATTAATTTTATCTTTATCAATTAATTTAGTACCAGTTTTAATTAGACTCTTATTAACTATTTCATCAATAGTTCTTATATTCTTGTTTCGCAAGCTCTTTCTTGCATAATCAATTTCCCCTTGCGTAATTAAATTAGACTCAACTAAATCCATTTTAACATTACAACAATATTGACGAGATCTATTTAATGTATCACTCATTTTAGTATAAGACCAACCAGCATTAAGCATGATTAAAACATTATAAAAGTCCGCTTCTTTTTCCTTTTCATTATAACGAATTGCTTGTGCCATACCTCACCCACCTAAAAGCCAAAAAGGCATCTATAATTACTATATTAGTGCTTTTTCTTTGCTAACTCATAAAGTATAATACTTGTCGCGATTGCAACATTTAAACTTTCACATTTAGAGGAAATAGGAATATATAAACGTTTATTAGCAAACTTACTAATAGAGTCTTTTACCCCATTTCCTTCGTTTCCCATTATGATAGCATATTTTTTACTTTTATTAACAGCATCAACGCTTTCTCCATCAAAAACATTAGTTGTATATATATCGTAATCATCGAGGGAAGATAAAATTTCATTTAAATCGCCAACAACATAATTAATATTAAAAATCATCCCTTCAGAACTTCTAATTGTCTTAGGATTATATAAATCAACTGTATCATTAGATGCTACAATTGTATCAATATCAAAAGCAACAGCGCTTCTTATAATTGTCCCCAAATTTCCTGGATCATGAATTCCATCAAGTACAAGAATATTTCCTTGTATTTTAAAATTATCTATTTTTTTTACAATGCCAAGTTCATTTGGAACAGATTTTAAAGATGAGAGTTTACGCATAACACTCTCACTCACCATTGTACCAATACTTCCATCAATGGAAAAAGCTTCAACTAAAACACCTTTTTTTATAGCTTCTTCAATTAAATGGCTTCCTTCTACAATAAATAATCCTTCTAAATCACGATATTTTTTTTCGTTTAACTTAGCATACTTTTTAATTTTTTCATTATTGACTGATTCTATCAATTTAATCCCTCAGTTCTTTTCTAGCTTTCTTATATTCTGGAAAATGTTTTTGAACTTCTTTCCAAAACTCTTTTGAATGATCCATATGAGACCAATGTGATAATTCATGAACTATTACATAATCAATTAAAAAAATCTTTTTATGAATTAAAAGAGTATTTAATGTAACAGTCATGCTCCCTCTATTACAAACGCCCCATCTACTCTTCATTTTTCTAGTTCTTAACCTAAACTTAGGCAAATTAGAAAATCCCGGAGCAATTATATTAAGTCTATCTTGAAATACCTTTAAACTTTTCTTTTCTAAATAAGCATTAATAGCATCAATACTAGGTCCATAGGCCACTCTATCAACAAATTTAATGCGATTTGCATAAACATATTCAAGTTCATTACCCAAAAGCAAAACCTTATCATTCTTGGCATGATCATTCATTACTTTTTTGTACATTTTTTCTAAAGACTTGATATTTTCTTTTAGTAACTTTTTAATTTCCGTATCACTAACTAATCTTGGGCAAGTCACATATATTTGCTTTTTTTCATTTATTCGAAAATAAATATTCTTAATTCTCTTTCTTTCTACAACAACTTCTAATTCATCACCATCAATTATCATGTTAATATTATCTCTTTCCACTAAATATTTCGTACCAATTAATAAGTGAATCTTTCCCTTTGTTATAAGCATAACTAAACGCATTTTTTAAAGTATTCCATGTAAGCTTAACTGATTCTTTTAATACTTTAAAATCGCTTTTTGCTTGCCTACAATCATCGCCACTTGCATCACATATAGATGTCGTTAAATCCATATACTTAGCAAGTAATTTAGCTTTAATATTATTATATTTATTTTCAATATTTTCTTTATAGTTTGGCCATTTAGAATCAATTCCAGAATCTATTAGTAAAGTATAATAAACAATCTTTGCTTTAGCAGAATTAGTTAACTCGCTAAATTTTTTACCCTTTATAGATCCATCATAAAATATAAAATCGACTAATGTAATAAAAGTTGACTTCATTTTATCTAAAGAGCCTTTGTCTTCCCTTAAATCATTTAAAGAGTTTGAAGCATAATTAATAATTTCATCTTCATTTACTTTAGTTGTATATCTATACTGAGTTGTAGAGGTAGTACTTTCAGTAGTAGATTTTTTTATAGTTTTAGAAGTGGTAGTAGTTGTACTGGCTCTTTCAACATCATCTAAATAAAGGGACCCAGTAGTTTTAACATCATCAACAATTAAAGCTTCATCATTATTTAAAACAACTTCAATTAAACCATTTCCAGATTTTATATCTTTTTTACTTGGATAACTTATAGAAACAAAAGTCCCAGTATCTATATCATCGCTTTGGTAAGCAACATAATATTTTTCTTTATCAACACCATCTACAAGTATATAATTGCTTCCTTTTTCAACAACTACTCCATAAAAAGTTAGATCATCATCATTCTTCTGTGGCTTACTATCTTTAATTATTAAAAAAACAATTAAAGATATAAGTAGAACTGATGTGATAATTATACTTACAAGTATAAGTAGTTTCTTATCTTTTTTATTTTTCATGTATCCACCTACTCATCATCATTTTTATTTTTAAATTGTAATATTATTGGTGTACCCTCTAAATCAATATTTTCTCTTATTTTATTTTCCAAATATCTGTAATAAGAAAAATGAACTAAACCTTTATTATTTACATTAAAAGTAAATTTAGGTGGACAAGACCCTGATTGACTAACAAAATATATTTTAAGTCTTCTTCCTTTATAAGATGGTGCTTCATGTAATGAAGATGCATCTCTTATAATATCATTTAATAAACTTGTCTTAACTTCAGTCGTATATGAAGTATACGCTTTGATAATTGCTGGCATAAGTGTATGAATACGAGAGTTTGTTTTTGCAGATAAAAATACTATTGGTGCATAAGGTATAAATTGAAATTCATCACGCATACGTTTTTTCCAGTCTTTTATTTCTGTATCTTTATTTAAAACTGTATCCCATTTATTTACAACTAAAACTATAGCTTTTCCAGCAGTTAAAGCATAAGAAACAATATGTTTATCATGTTCTAAAATTCCTGTTTCGGCATCTATTACAACACAGCAAACATCACTTCTTTCAATAGATTTTAAACTACGAATCAAAGAATATTTTTCTACATTCTCATAGATTTTTCCTTTTTTTCTAATTCCCGCAGTATCAACTACTACATAATCACGCTTTTCATAAGTAAACTTAGCATCTACAGAATCTCTAGTAGTCCCAGCAACATCGGAAACTATTTGTTTTTCTTCACCTAAAAGAGCATTTACTAAGCTACTCTTTCCAACATTAGGTCGACCTATAATTGAAAATCTAATATCTTCGCTTCTTTCTTCAGTTGTATAAGTAGGAAAATCTTCAGTAATTAAATCTAGAAGTTCATTAATATGTCTTTTATGCTCAGCACTAACTGTAATAATATTTTCAAAACCTAGTTCATAATATGCATAGATATTATCTTCATGATGATCATCATCAATTTTATTTAAAGCAACAATTACACGCTTATTTGTACGCAAAAGCATATCTCTAACAGCTAAATCATTAAGAGTAATATCTTCCCTTCCATCAACAACAAAAACAATAACATCTGCTTCATCCATAGCAAGTTCTGCTTGCATTTTAATATTCACATTAAAAGTAGCATTTTCTAAATCAATCCCGCCTGTATCAATTAAAGAAAAACTTTTATCTTTATAATCACATATTCCATAAATCCTATCTCTAGTAACACCTGGAGCATCATCTATAATTGATTTTTTTTCATTTATAAGTCTATTAAAAAGTGATGATTTACCTGTATTAGGTCGACCAACTAAACATACACATTTTCGCATAAAAAATCACTCCCTTTTCATGAATCTATATTACCATAAAAATACCTTATTTACAAATAAAAACATATGCTTTAGCATATGTTCCATTAACCTATTAATGGTCTATAAGCACGTCCTGAATCATTTGCTGTATCTGATAAATTATTACATGTAGCACTATCAAAATATGTATATACTCTATTATTACGATAATATAGATAAACATAGCAACTGTTCATTATATAATTATTATCAGGATTAGTAATAACTTTATCATAATATGCTTTATGACTATCATTTGTACATCTCTCATCACACTGATTTTCATAATCCCAAGAAAGCGCTCCAGATTTAACAAGATCTGTAAGTGTTACTCTTGTGCACCAATATTCTTTTCTATTCTTTTCATCAATTAGATTAGTAGTTGACGAATAAGGCATCACTTTATATGTAACACCTGTAATATTCTTTTTATTATCAAAATTAAATACACAAGAATGATGTTCAGAAGAATTAGTCATACTAATACCCTCTCTTACAAGTCTTGTATTTGACTGCCCAAAATCAGCTCCAGCTTTTTCAATTAAATCAACTTTAGTTTTAAAAGCCTCACCCTTTACCTTGCTAGCAAGTTTAAAAGCATTTGGTACCGCGATTACCATTAGAAGTGCAAGTAAAACAATAACTGCCAATAATTCAACTAAAGTAAAACCATTTTTTCTCATATAATCACCTTAAAATAATTATAACATATAAAAAAAGAAAATAATTTAATTATCTTCTTCTCCCAAATAACTTGACAAAATGTTGTATATTTCCTCACGACCTTTTTTAGTAACTGATGAAAACAATACGAATTTATCCTGTGGTAGCACATTCAAAGAATCATAAAGAGCCTTTTCACATTTTTCTTTTTGACTCGTTTTAACCTTATCAAACTTAGTTGCAACAATCACGGTAGGAATCTCATAGTATTTCAAATAATTATACATTAAAACATCATTTTCTTGAGCTTTATGTCTAAAGTCTACAAGTAAAAATACACACTTTAAGTTTTCACGAGTTTTAATGTAATCTTCAATCATAAGTCCAAATTTTCTTTGTTTTTCCTTAGATACATCAGCATATCCATATCCCGGAACATCAACTAAATAAAAATCTTCATTAACCAAATAAAAATTAAGTGTTTGAGTTTTACCAGGTTTTCCTGAAGTATGCGCATAATTTTTTCTACCTAAAATTGTATTAATAAAACTACTCTTTCCAACGTTACTTCTACCACAAAGTAAAAATTCACATCGACCGTCTGTAGGATATTGACTAGTTCTTACAGCAATATTTTCAAGATTTGAACTTTCTATTCTCACATTTTCACATCCCTTGCTTAATTAACATTATACAATAAATAAAGATTAATTGGAATAACCAACTAGTTAATGCTTTAAAAAGACTTCGTTTTATATTATAATATTGAATAAGGTGAATTTAGATGAACTACCCAGGGAAAGTAAAAAAAGAATATAATAAATTTACAAATTATGCTAACCGAGGAATGGATCTTGAAGACTTACTCAACCAAAGTAATGAATATTACCTTACTGAAGATATTGCTGTAATTTATAAAAAGCCAACACCAATAACAATCAGTGAAGTAAAATATGGAGATAAAGAACGAATTATAACAAAAGCCTACTTTCGTACTCCATCAACATTAGATTATAATGGTATATATAAGGGTACATATTTAGATTTTGATGCAAAAGTTACATTAAATCAAACATCTTTTCCTATACAAAATATTCATCCACACCAATTAGAACATATGAAAAGAGTCATGAAACATGGGGGTATCTCTTTCCTAATAATATATATGAACAATAATTTTTACTATTTAGACGGAAAAGATATAATTAAATTCATAAGTACTTCTAAAAGAAAAAGTATACCATATTCTTTTATTGAAGAGAAAGGCTATTTAATTGAGAAAAAAATAAAACCTCGTCTAGATTATCTAAAGGTAATCGATAAAATATACTTCAAGGAGGATTAATATGTCGAATAAGAAAAAAAATAAGAAAAGACCGACTCAAACTAAAAAGAAGAAAAAGAAAAAATCCCCTGTCCAAAGAAATCATATAATAACATCACTAGGAGTTAATGTTCCAACTAAAAAGAAAAGAGAAAAAATAACTCTTAATTCAATAAAAGAAAAAATAAAAAGTATTGATAAAGATGAAATAATAGATTCAGTTAAAAATGTATTAAGAAAAGCAAAAGAAATATTTTTAATAATACTTAACTGGATAAAACTATCACTAAAATTTATATATAGATACATAAAAAAATTTGCAGTATATATAATATTAAAACTAAAAATATTAGTTCTTCTAATATGTAAAGTCTTATTAATAAGTGTAAAAAATATTAAAAAATTTGTTATAAAACAATATAATAATGTTAAGGAGCACATTTTATATAGAAATGAGGTTTCTAAAAAGAAGAAAGAATATAAAAAAATAAAGAAAAAGAAAAATAATGAGATAAAAAGCCATTATAAAGAAATAAATGTAAATGAAGATGAATTAAAACTACTTAGATATCGTGACTATAAAGGATTTGCACTTATTTCCGTATTCTTTATTAATAGAATAAAGGTGATTAGATTCGATATGAAAAAATTTAAGAAGAAATTCAAATATGGAACATTAAAAGATAAAGTACTAATACTTTTAATGGTAGGCTTAATTGCAGGATTCAGCTTAATAATTACATTCTGTGTATATATTGTAGTAACAGCACCAGAAATATCCAATGAAAGATTATATAAATCTTCATCATCAGTATTTCTTGATGTAAATGGTAACGAGTTTGCAAGAAGAGGAACAGAAAATAGAGAAAAAGTTACTTATGATGATTTGCCAGAAGTATTAGTTGATGCAATAGTTTCAGCTGAAGACTCTAGATTCTTTCAACACAATGGAATTGACATAGCAAGATTTACAAAAGCAGTCTTAGGACAATTAATCGGAAGAAATGATGCTGGTGGTGGATCAACTATCACAATGCAAGTTTCAAAAAATGCAGCAACAAACAATGTCTCATCAGGTTTTGCTGGTATAAAAAGAAAATTCCAAGATATTTACCTATCAGTATTTGTCTTTGAAAAAAATTATACTAAAGATCAAATAATGGAATTTTATGTAAATATTCCATATTTAGGATCAGGTACTTATGGAGTTCAACAAGCATCAAAAGTATATTTCAATAAAGAAGTAAAAGACTTAACACTTGTTGAAGCTGCAACTATTGCTGGTTTGTTCCAGTCCCCTGATGCATATGATCCACATCAACATCCAAAAGCAGCTGAAAATAGACGTAACACAATATTAAGCTTAATGTGTAGACATGGATACATTACCGAAGAAGAAAGAGATAATGCTAAATCTATTCCAATGTCAAGCATCCTAACTAAAACAGATTCAGCATTTAATAAATATCAAGATTTTATTGATACAGTAACATCAGAAATTGAAGAAAGAACAGGTTATTCAAGAAGTAAAGGCACTGGTTATACTCCAGTAAATGATTCAATGATAATACACACTACCATGGATCCAGAAAAACAAGATATAGTAAATACTGTAATGAATAATGAATCTTATAATCCTAAAACAAAAGAAGGATATAAATTCCCAAATGATGTTGCCCAAACAGGTATCTCAGTAGTTAATGTAAAAGATGGTTCTATTTCAGCAATTGGTGCTAGTAGAGACACAAAACAACGTGCATACAACTACGCAACAATTCCAAGAAGACATCCCGGATCAGTTGCAAAACCAGTACTAGATTACGGTCCTGCAATAGAATATTTAAATTGGGGTTCAGGAAATACTGTAATAGATGATGTAATGGGATATTCAAGTGGTGGTACAATAAAAAACTGGGATAATAAACATAAAGGTATAATGACAGCTAAAACTGCCCTAGCCCAATCAAGAAATATTCCAGCATTATATACTTTCCAACAAACTACTAATGAGCAAAAGTTAGAATTTGCAAATAATTTAGGATGGCATCCAGAAGATGAAAACGGATTCATTAACGAATCAACTTCAATCGGTGGATTTAATGGAGTTAGTTCTCTACAAGCTGCTGCTGCATATGCAACATTTGCAAGAGGTGGAACTTATATTGAACCATATTCATATACTTCATTTGAATTAGTTGAAACCGGAGAAGTAGTCAATGTTAAACCTAAAAAAGTTCAAGCAATGAGTGAATCAACAGCTTACATAATAACAATGATATTAAAATATGCTGTAACAAGTGGAAATGTAACAGCAGGTTCTGTATCAGGTACTGATATTGCTGCTAAAACTGGTACATCAACTGTTGATGCTGCAGCAAAAAAAGCAGCTGGTATAAAGGGTGCAATAATTGGAGACTCATGGACAGTTGCCTTCTCACCTGACTATGCAATAGCTACATGGTATGGATATAAATCTCAAATAGATACAACCACTGATCCAAGCCATCCATATTACTTAACTGGTACTGAAGGTGGTAACGCGAGAAAGAAAATTACTTCCTACCTAACAAAAAGAATACTTCCTAAAAATTCTACATTTGAACGACCTAGTTCAGTAACACAAGTTGAAATTGAATTAGGTACTGATCCGGTAAAACTTGCTAGTGCTTATACTCCACAAGATTTACGTAGTATAGAATATTTTAAAAAAGGCTATGAGCCAAGAGAAGTTTCTGAAAGATTTGATAAGTTAGAAGCTCCTAAGAATCTTAAATATACAAATACTGGTTCTCAAGTAACACTTACTTGGGATGCTGCCCCTACTCCAAGAGAAGCTAATCATGAAGCATTAAGAGAATACTTTAATAACAATGTCTACAAAAAATGGGTAGATAAATATTTACAAGAACGAATTAATTATAACAATTCAACATTTGGAAGTTTCGGATATCAAGTTTATATGGTTACTCCATCTGGCACAACAGACTTAGGATTTACAACAAATACCACATTTACTGTTAATTCAGTAATTGATAATAATACTAGTTTTGTTGTAAAAGCATCTTATCAATATTTTAAAGCTAATCAATCTGACGGCATTTCAGTTAAACCAAATAATGGAACCACTGATAATGGACAAGGTACACAAGCAGCATTTACAATTGAATTTAATCATCAATGTGTAACAGTAGATACATATAACAACCTAGGCCCATCACCAAGTGATAAAGTAAGAGTTATAGCAAATGGTCAAAATGTTACAAACAAAGCTAATATAAAAGCTACTTGTTATGATGTAGCTGGAAGTACTCAACTTAATTGTAATAGCTTAGTAAATGGCAATGAATATAAAATTGAAATAAGTGCAACATACAATAATAAAACACTTACTAAACCAATAAAAATTAGTAAATCATGCTAAAAACAGGAGAAAAATCCTGTTTTTTTAATGTTTTTTTCATAAATACCCTAAATACCCTACTGAAATTTTGACAAAACGCATAAAATGTATTAGAATACACAGCAACAAAGGGGAAATGTATATGAAAAACACAGATAAAGAAAATTTTATTATAGAAGTTAAAACAAAATGGAAAAAAGATAACAACGCCTACACCAGAAAAGTTATTGAATACACATGTCCTTGTATATTTGACGAGACAGATGAAGCCATATATACTAAATTCTTAAGTCCAACTAATGTCTATGAAGAAAATTGTAATAATATAAGCAATAATGAAATTGAAATAAAAGCTATTACTAAAGATTCTAAAGAAGAAATAGTTGAACCTAGCAATTTAGTTAAAACTTTACTAAAATTCACTAAATATCAATGGTTAAAGGGAGAATAAATATTCTCTTTTTTTTATTATTTAAAAATACTCATTGATATTAATTTTATCTTATTGTATAATTATTATGGAATAAAATAGACAAAGGGTTGATTTGTATGAAAGATGAACAAACAAATATTAATGATACTGAGTATGCTAATAATACAGAGACTACTCCAGTTGAAACTCAATATGTTGATGAATTCGGTAACCCAATTGATCCATCCCTAATCGATGAATTTGGTAACTATATTGGTAATCAAACACAATATGTTGATGAATTCGGTAATCCAATTGACCCATCTTTAATTGACGAATTTGGTAACTATATTGGAAATACTGATAATACTTTAAATCTAGATACAGATCAATCATCTATTAGAGAATCTTTAAATGAAGTTACAAGTGAAACTACTACCTCTTCTTCGGCTCATCAAATGGATGACAAAGAATTAATGCAAGGTATGGTAACATTCGATTATAACAATGTTCCAATAACTGACATCGTTAATTCAATAATTTTGGATGCCATAAACAAAGGTGCATCAGATATTCATTTTGACCCATTTGAAGATGGTATTAAAATACGTATTAGAATAGATGGACAACTTAACGATTATTCAATTGTTCCCCTATTTGTAAAAAAGAATATGATTACACGTGTAAAAATTATTTCAGGAATGAATATCACAGAATCACGTACACCACAAGATGGCGCTATAAGAACAGAACTTGCAAATAAGACTATCGATCTTCGTGTGTCTTGTTTACCTACAAACATGGGAGAAAAAATCGTTATCCGTATAATGGACTACTCAATGAGTGCAGCTGGTGTCGAAGCTTTAGATTTCAATGAAAAGAATTTGGATAAAGTAAAAAAAATGCTAGCATTACCAAATGGTATAATTCTAGTAACTGGTGCAACTGGATCAGGTAAATCAACTACTGTATATTCCATGCTTCAAAAATTAAATGTTGAAGGTACAAACCTAATTACTGTTGAAGATCCAATAGAAATGAATATTGGTGGCATAAATCAGGTTCAAGCAGTGTCTGAAATCGGCTTAACATTTGCAACAGTCTTGCGTTCTATTTTACGTCAAGACCCTGATGTTATCATGATTGGTGAAATTCGTGATGATGAAACAGCAAGAATAGCTGTAAGAGCAAGTATAACAGGTCACCTAGTACTATCAACAATACATACAAATAACTCTCTTAATACAATTGAACGTTTAACAGATATGTCTGTAGAAAGATATTTACTTGGAACTGCCCTATCAGGAATTGTTTCACAAAAACTAGCAAGAAGACTATGTGACAAATGTAAAAGATTAAGACCAACAAATGATTATGAAAAAGAAACACTAATGAAAGTCTTAAATAAAAATGTCGAAGAAATATATGAACCAGTTGGATGTCCACACTGCTCTAGAGGTTATCGCGGTCGTATCGCAATACAAGAAGTACTTTTATTAAATCAAACAATAAAAGACGCAATTACAAAAGGTGTAGACAAAAATATACTTAGACAACTTGTATATGGTGAAAACGGAACTGAAACGATGCTACAAGATGGTCTTGAAAAAGTACTTGAAGGAAAAACATCATTTGATGAAATAATAAAATTAATCGATTTAGAAGATGATTTAGGTACAGGAACTCAACTCGGACTTGATAATCAAATAGAAGCAGGTCAAATGAGTAAGTCACTTAATACCTCACCTATTAATCTTGGAAATAATCCAATAAATATCAATATCACCCCAGAATTACTAAATAGTTTAAGTGGATTAAATAACTTAGTAAATGTAAATACAAAAAATACGGAACAAAAAGAAATTACTAAAGATGAAGAAATAAAAATTAATGAAACAGATAAAGAAATAGATGAAATTAAACAAGATGAGGAAGTAGAAATCAAAGATGATTCCTTAGAGCTAGAATTTAATGAAGAAATACATACTTTAGATGATGAACCTGTAATTAAAGACGCACCAACGGAAGATAATGAAAAAATAGATTCTTTAGACGACTTTGATATTGAAGTTTTATCTGAAGATGCAAATGAGGAAAAGATCGAAGAATTAATTGATGATAATATTAAGGAAGAACTTCCACCAATTGATACTCTACTTGATAAATTACAAAACAATATAAATCAAATCGGAAAAAGAAAATTCATACTAAAAACAAAAGAATTAGTAAGTGAACTTGATAAATACGATGTTCACAGTGATAATGTAATCAAAATAGTAAAAAATTACATTGAATCAGTAAAAAATAGCAACAAAATAAAAATTAATGATAAAAAAGAATTAATAAACCTATTTAATCGTACATTTGGAATAAATGAAAGTATTGAAGAAATCGATGAATTAACTGAAGAGTCATTGGAAACAATTGAAAAAATTGAAACATCTGTCGATAATAATATCTTATCAGAAAATCAAATAGATTCAATTCTTGAAGATACTAAGACAAATGATGCAGATTCACTGGATAATACAGAATTAGGTTTATTTGAAGATGATTTAAATATAGTAAATAATGATGATATATTTAAAGAAAAAAAGAAGAACAATAAATCTAAGAAAAAGGAAAGTGGAAAAGAATTAAGTATAGATGAAATTGATGATAATATTGAACTTACACTAATGGAAGATGATTTAAATTCTGTTGAACAAAATTCTTCGAAGGATGAAACTAAAGAATTAACCATTGATGAAGATGACACAGACTTTTCTGCAATAGATGATTCAATAATAGATTCAATGCTAGATTCAATCGGTAACATAGAAGAGGATGAATAATAACATCCTCTTTTTCATATATTAAAGCAAATAAAAAAGCACAATTATGTGCTTTTAATTATCCGTTAATTTGTTTAGCTACTTCTTCAGCGAAGTTTTCACTTCTCTTCTCCATTCCTTCGCCAACTTCATAACGAACCATTGATAATACTACTCCACCATTATTTTTAACATAAGTTTCTACATCAATATCATCATTTTTAACAAATGCTTGATGGATTAAACAATTTTCTTTATAAAACTTTTGAATACGTCCATTAACCATCTTTTCAGCTATATCAGCAGGTTTTCCTTCATTAATAGCTTGTTCCTTTAAGACATTCTTTTCTT